>NZ_JAODYT010000014.1:0-82880 GCF_029834875.1 Pseudomonas sp. GD04158
CCCCCCCCCCCCCGCCCTACTCGCCCTGCAGCAGCCGGTCGAGGGTGATCGGCAACTGCCGGATGCGCTTGCCGGTGGCGTGATACACGGCATTGGCCACCGCAGCGGCAACACCGACGATGCCGATTTCGCCGACGCCCTTGGAGCCCAGGGCGTTGACCAGCGCGTCTTCCTCCTCGACGAAGATCACCTCGATGTCGCCGATATCGGCATGCACCGGCAGGTGATAGTCCGCAAGGTTGTGGTTCATGCAGCGACCGAGGCGGTGGTCGATCAGCGCCTCTTCCTGCAGGGCCATGCCGATGCCCCAGACCACGCCGCCGAGTATCTGGCTGCGCGCGGTTTTCGGGTTGACCACCCGCCCCGCGGCGATGGCGCTGACCACCCGGCTGACGCGGACAGTGCCCAGCGCTTCGTCCACCCGTACCTCGACGAACACCGCCGAATGGGTGGCGCTGGCGACCTGCTCGCGCTGCTTGCCCGGTTTGGCATCGACCTCGGCTTCCAGGCTGCCGTGGCGCGCCAGCAGCTCCAGCAGATCGATGGCGCGCTGGCTGTCGTCACCCTGCTGCACCCGGCCGTCGATGCAGCGCAACTGGCTGGCATCGCTGAAGGGGGCATCGGGCAGTTGCCGGGCGGCTTCGCACAGGCGCCGGGCCAGGGCCAGACAGGCCTCGCGCACGGCGCTGCCGACCGACGACACGGTGAACGAGCCGCCCTGCAACGGCGCCGTCGGCAAGGTGGAATCGCCGAGTTTGAAGTGCACCCGCGCCGGGTCGATGCCGAGGGTGTCCGCGGCGATCTGGGTCATGGCGGTGGCGGTGCCCGGGCCGATGTCGCAGGTGGCGCTGGCGACGATCAGACGGCCGTCGGCGCTGAGGCTCGCGCGCGCGCTGGCAGGCTTCTGCATGGCCTCCCAGACGCCCGTCGCCATGCCCCAGCCGATCAACTGCTCACCCTCGCGCATGCTGCGCGGCTGCGCGCTGCGCCGGCTCCAGCCGAAGGCTTCGGCGCCCTGCCGGTAGCAGGCGCGCAATTCCTTGCTCGAGTAAGGCTTGCCCTGGTTCTGATCGGTCTCGCTGTAATTGAGCAGGCGCAGCTGCACCGGGTCCGTCCCGGTGGCCCAGGCCAGCTCGTCCATCGCCGACTCCAGGGCGAACAGACCGGTGGCGGCGCCAGGGGCGCGCATGTCCAGCGGCGTATAGACGTCCAGCGGCGTCAGGCGGTAGTCCAGGCGCAGGTGGTCGCAGTGGTAGAGCATGCCGGACCAGGGCACCACCTGTTCGGTGAAGTCCTCGAAGCGCGAGGTCTGCCCGATGGCCTCATGGATCAGCCCCTGCAGCTTGCCCTCAGCGGAGGCGCCCAGGCGCAGACGCTGCACCGTGCGCGGCCGGTAGCCGAAGGTGAACATCTGCTGGCGGGTCAGCGCCACCCGTACCGAACGGCGCAGCGTCAGCGCCGCCATGGCCGCCAGCGGCAGCTGATACTGCGGGCGCAGGCCGGAGCCGAAGGCGCCGCCGACGAAGGCCGAGAGAACCCGTACGCGCGAAGGCTCGAGGTTGAGGACGTTGCACAGGTACTGCTGGCTGTTCTGCGGCCCCTGGGTCTTGTCATGCACCAGCAGGTCGCCGCCTGGCTGGTAGATCACCGTCGAGGCGTGCGGCTCCATGGGGTTGTGGTACTCGTTGGCCAGCTCGTATTCCAGCGCCAGTTGCACCTCGGCGCCGGCGATGGCTGCGTCGGCGTCGCCACGCGGTTCAGGCAGTTCGGCCGGGGCGTCATGGGCGCGCGGCAGCGCCGCGCGCAAATCGGTTTCGTGCTCGTCGGGCTGATAGTCCACGCGCACCAGCGAGGCGGCGTGGCGCGCCAGTTCCAGGCTGTCGGCCAGCACCAGGGCCAGCGGCTGGCCGCTGTAGCGCACCCGCGCATCGAACAGCGGGCGAAACGGCGAACCGTCCGCCGCGTCCTCATCCTCGTAGCTCTCGTCGTCGCCGGCCATGGCCGGGCGGTTCTCGTGGGTCAGCACCCAGACCACGCCCGGCAGCGCCAGAGCCGCCGAAGCATCGATCGCACGAACGCGGCCCCGGGCAATCGCGCTGCACACCACGCTGCCGTGCAACAGGCCGTCGGCGGGATACTCGGCCGCATAGCGCGCCTGGCCGGTGACTTTGGCCACGCCGTCGACGCGGTCGAGCGGCTGGCCGATGCTGGACGAATTCATGCGCGTACTCCTTCGGCGGCCTGGCGCAGTGCACGAACCACTGCGCGGCGCAGCAGCTCCACCTTGAAAGCGTTGTGTTGCAGCGGCTGGGCGCCTTCCAGCAGGCGTTCGGCGGCAGTCCGGAAGCTCGCCTCGACCGGCGCCTGGCCCACCAGCAGCGCTTCGACCTCGGCGCGTCGCCAGGGCTTGTGCGCCACGCCGCCCAGCGCCAGGCGCGCGGCCTGGATACGACCAGCGGCATCGAGCTGCAACGCGGCCGCCACCGACACCAGGGCGAAGGCGAACGAGGCCCGGTCACGCACCTTGAGATAGGCGCTGTGCGCAGCGAAGCTCTCGGCAGGCAGTTCGATGGCCAGGATCAGCTCGCCAGCCTCCAGTACGGTGTCGCGCTGCGGGGTATCGCCGGGCAGCCGGTGAAAGTCGGCGAATGCCAGGCTCCGCTCGCCCTGGCGGCCGGCGACTATCACCCGCGCTTCCAGGGCCGCCAGGGCCACGCAGAAGTCGGACGGGTGCACCGCGACGCAGTGCTCGCTGGCACCGAACAGCGCGTGGTTGCGATTGAGACCATCGCGCGCCGGGCAGCCGCTGCCGGGCTCGCGTTTGTTGCAGGGCGTCTGGCTGTCATAGAAGTAGTGGCAGCGGGTGCGCTGCAGCAGGTTGCCGCCGGCGCTGGCCATGTTGCGCAGCTGCGGCGAAGCGCCCGACAACAGGGCCTGGCTCAACAGCGGATAGCGCCTTTCCACCTCGGGGTGCCAGGCCAGGTCGGCATTGCTGACCAGCGCGCCGATGCGCAGCCCGCCGTCCGCCGTGGTCTGCACCTCGCGCAGGGGCAATGCGTTGATATCGATCAGCCGCGCCGGGCGCAGCAGATTTTCCTTCATCAGGTCGACCAGGTTGGTGCCGCCGGCGATGAACAGGCTGTCCGGGCCGGCCAGGCGCAGCGCCTCCTCGATCTGCCGGGGCTTGCTGTAAGCGAAGGGCGTCATGAGCGCACCTCCGACTCACAGGCGGGCAAGGCCTCTTCGATGGCCGCCAGGATATTGCTGTAGGCCCCGCAGCGGCACAGGTTGCCGCTCATGCGTTCCCGCAGGTCGGCGGCGCCCTCCAGCCTGCCCTCGCCGGCCAGGCCCACCGCCGAGCAGATCTGCCCCGGCGTGCAGTAGCCGCATTGGAAGGCATCGTGCCGGATGAAGGCGCGCTGCATCGGGTGCAGTTCACCGCCTGCAGCCAGGCCTTCGATGGTGGTCAGTTCATGGCCGTCGAGCATCACCGCCAGCAGCAGGCAGGCATTGACCCGGCGACCGTCGAGCAGCACGGTGCAGGCCCCGCATTGACCGTGGTCGCAGCCCTTCTTGGTGCCGATCAGATCGAGCCGCTCGCGCAGCAGATCGAGCGTGGTGATCCAGGGCTGGACCTCGACCTGGCAGGGGCTGCCGTTCAGCGTCAGGGATATCGCCTGGCGCGCGAAACCTTCGGTACAGGGGGTGCTCATGGGGCTACCTCGGTCGGCTGTCTGGGGGCATCCATGATTTTCTGAGACCGCTATCGGCGAATCGTTCAGCTCGCGTGCTCGGCGCAACGCGCCAGAAAGCCTGAACTTCCTGCCGGCGCCAGGGTAGGAAATAGAGTCGACACCTGTGCGACGCAAGCAGGAGGGTTTGCATGAGCGATGTGCGCATCGGCATTTCCGGGTGGCGCTACGCGCCCTGGCGCGGCGACTTCTATCCCAAGGGCCTGGTCCAGCGTCGCGAGCTGGAATTCGCCTCGCGCGAGGTCAACAGCATCGAGATCAACGGCTCGTTCTATGGCCTGCAGAGCCCGCAGCGCTACGCCGGCTGGTACGCCGAGACGCCGGAGGATTTCGTCTTCAGCGTCAAGGCGCCGCGCTTCATCACCCATGTGCGCCGGCTCGCCGACATCGAGCAGCCGCTGGCCAACTTCTTCGCCTCCGGCCCGCTGTCGCTGAAGGAGAAACTCGGGCCGATACTCTGGCAGTTCCCGCCCAGTTTTCGCTTCGACGAAAAGCAGTTCGGCGACTTCCTCGCGCAGCTGCCCGGCGATACCGATCAAGGGCGACAGCTCGCCCGCCATGCCGACGCCCGTCTGCATGTCACCGGTTATCTGGATGCCCTGCCGGACCGAGCGCTGCGCCACGCGGTAGAGATTCGCAACGACAGCTTCCGCAGCCAGGCCTTCGTCGAGCTGCTGCGCCGATACAACGTGGCGCTGGTGGTCGCCGATACCGCCGGCAAGTGGCCCTACCTCGAAGACGTCACTGCCGATTTCCTCTACCTGCGCCTGCACGGCGACGCCCAGCTCTACGTCAGCGGCTATTCGGACGAGGCGCTGCGGCGCTGGCAGGCGCGCATCGAGGCCTGGACGGCCGGAGACCAGCCAGACGACGCCCAGCTGATCGACAGCCGCCATCGCCCGCCGCGCAAGCCGCGCGACCTGTACTGCTACTTCGACAACGACGTGAAGGTCCGCGCGCCCTACGATGCACGGCAATTGCGGCAAAACCTGGAACAGGGCCGCGCTGGCAAGACGTGAGGAAGGCCGTGGCGCGCGCTACGGGTAGCGGCTGACCTCGATCAGGTTGCCGTCCGGGTCGCGGAAGTACACCGACTCGATCGGCCCGATGGCGCCGGTGCGCGCCACCGGCCCCTCCTCCACCTCCACGCCCTGCTCGGCCAGATGCGCAAGCACCCGGGACATCGGCCAGTCGGTGATCAGGCACAGGTCGATGGCGCCCGGCGTCGGTCTGGCGGCCTTGGGCTCGAACTCGCGGCCGGCCTGGTGCAGGTTGAACTTCTGCCGGCCGAACACCAAGGCGCTGCGCCCGGCACCGAAACGCTCGTGGCGCATGCCCAGCACCCGTTCGTAGAAGGCCACGGTGGCCTCGATATCGGCCACGGTCAGCACCAGATGGTCCAGTCGCTCGATCATCTTCAATGTCTGTCCAGCAGGTGAAAGCGCGGCAATCCCAGATGCCAGTGGATCGCCGCCAGGCGCGCGCCCAGCACCACCAGCATGGCCGCGCCGGTATCCAGCCAGTGCGGCGTATCCAGCGCGCGCAGACCGATGAAGGTCAGCGCCCCGGCAATGCAGGCGGTGGCATAGATTTCCTTCTGGAAGATCAGCGGGATCTCGTTGCACAGCACGTCGCGAATCACCCCGCCGACCACGCCGGTCATCACGCCCATGATCACCGCAGTGCTGATCGGCGTGTCGTGCTGCAGCGCCAGTTCGGTGCCGTAGACGGTGAACACGGCCAGGCCGAAGGCGTCGGCGATCAGCAGCCCCTTCTCGTGGATCGGCCGGGTCATGCGTACCCAGACCACCGTGCCCAGCGCTGCCAGCGAAGCCACCAGGATGTAGGTGTCGTCGCGAATCCAGCTGACCGGGTGGTTGTCCAGGATCAGGTCGCGCAGGGTACCGCCACCGAGGGCGGTGACGATGGCCATCACCAGCACGCCGAACAGGTCCATGGATTTGCGCCCGGCCATCAGCGCGCCAGTGATGGCGAACACCGCCACGCCGAACAGATCGGCGACATAGAACAGCTTTTCCATGCGTCTCTCAGCGGCTGACCGGCGTACGCAGGGTGACGAACTCTTCGGCCGCGCTCGGGTGCACGCCGATGGTTTCGTCGAACACCTGCTTGGTGGCACCGGCCTTGAGCGCGATGGCCAGGCCCTGGATGATCTCGCCCGCCTCCGGGCCGACCATGTGGCAGCCCAGCACGCGATCGCTGTCGGCATCGACCACCAGCTTCATCAGGGTGCGCTCCTGGCATTCGGTGAGAGTCTGCTTCATCGGGCGGAAGCGACTCTCGAAGATCTTCACCTTGTGCCCGTCTTCGATGGCCTGTTCTTCGCTCAGGCCCACGGTGCCGATATTCGGCAGGCTGAACACGGCGGTGGGGATCATCCGGTAATCCAGCGGCCGGTACTCCTCCGGCTTGAACAGGCGGCGCGCCACGGCCATGCCTTCGGCGAGGGCCACCGGGGTCAACTGCACGCGGCCGATCACATCGCCGAGGGCGAGAATCGATGGCGTGGAGGTCTGGAACAGCTCGTCCACCTCGATGTAGCCGCGCTTATCCAGCTTGACCTCGACGTTCTCCAGGCCGAGGTTGTCCAGCATCGGCCGCCTGCCGGTGGCGTAGAACACGCAGTCGGCTTCGAGCACGCGGCCGTCCTTGAGCGTGGCAGCCAGGCTGCCATCGGCGCGTTTTTCGATGCTGGCGATATCGGCGTTGAACTGCAGGCCCAGGCCCTTCTTGCTCAGCTCGTCGCGCAGGTGCTCGCGCACCGCGCCATCGAAACCACGCAGGAACAGCTCGCCGCGATACAAGAGCGAGGTCTGTGCACCCAGGCCGTGGAAGATCGAGGCGAACTCCACCGCGATATAGCCGCCGCCCACCACCAGCACGCGCTTGGGCAGTTGCTCGAGGAAGAACGCCTCGTTGGAGCTGATGGCATGCTCACGACCGGGAATGTCGGGAATCTGCGGCCAGCCACCGGTGGCGATCAGGATGCGTTCGGCGCTGTGACGCTGACCGTTCACTTCCACCGTGTGGGCATCGACAATCCGAGCATGCCCTTCGAACAGAGTCACGCCGCTGTTGGTCAACAGATTGCGGTAGATGCCGTTGAGGCGCTGGATTTCGCGGTTCTTGTTGGCGATCAGCGTCGGCCAGTCGAAGCTGGCCTCGCCCAGCGACCAGCCAAAGCCGGCGGCCTGCTCGAAGTCTTCGGAGAAATGCGCGCCGTACACCAGCAGCTTTTTCGGCACGCAGCCAACGTTGACGCAGGTACCGCCCAGGTAGCGGCTTTCGGCAACCGCCACGCGCGCGCCATAACCGGCGGCGAAACGCGCCGCACGCACACCGCCGGAACCGGCGCCGATAACGAACAGGTCGAAGTCGTAACTCATCTGCGGCCTCCTTGAACAGGCCGCCAGCATACCCGAAAGCCAGCGGCTAAGCTGACACCAGGAGGATAGCCTCATGCGCCCGACCCTGACTCACCTGGCGCTGCACGTACCCGATCTGGATGCCTGCATCGCCTTCTACCAGCGCTACTGCGGCATGCAGGTGATCCACCAGCGCCCCGGCAAGGGCACGCGCATCGTCTGGATGGCCGAGCCCGGCAAGGAGCACCAGTTCATCTTCGTCATCATGCCCGGCGGCCAGGACCGGCACCTGGCGAGCGACGACTACAGCCACTTCGGCTTCGCCCTGGCCAGTCGCGAGGAAGTCGATCGCGTCGCGGCCATGGCCGCGCAAGACGGTTGCCTGATCTGGCCACCGCGCGACGAACCCTACCCGGTCGGCTACTACTGCGGTCTGCGCGATCCTGCCGGCAACTACGTGGAGTTCAGCTTCGGCCAGCCGCTGGGGCCGGGTTCGGAACAGATGCCGATTCCCTGAAATGCAAAACGCCACCGGCAGGTGGCGTCTTGCAGGGCTCGCTGCGCACCGCTCAGACAGCCGTGCGCAGCGGGTGGCGAAGGCTCAATAGGCCTTGCCGGTCTTGTACAGGTTCTCGAAGCAGAAGTTGGTGGCGTCGATGTAGCCCTCGGCGCTGCCGCAGTCGAAACGCTGCCCCTTGAACTTGTACGCCATCACGCAGCCCTGCTGGGCCTGGCGCATCAGCGCGTCGGTGATCTGGATCTCGCCGCCCTTGCCCGGCGGGGTATCGCGGATCAGGTCGAAGATGTCCGGGGTGAGGATGTAGCGGCCGATGATCGCCAGGTTCGAGGGAGCATCCTCCGGCTTGGGCTTCTCCACCATATGGCTGACGCGGTAGATGTCGTCGCGGATCATCTC
Source organism: Pseudomonas sp. GD04158 (assembly GCF_029834875.1). NCBI lineage: Bacteria > Pseudomonadati > Pseudomonadota > Gammaproteobacteria > Pseudomonadales > Pseudomonadaceae > Pseudomonas > Pseudomonas sp. GD04158. The sequence goes on from NZ_JAODYT010000014.1 coordinate 8,055, forward strand.
GCCGGCGATCACGCCGTACTTGGAGGTTTCCTCGCGCGGCACTTCCTGGATCGCCACGATGGAGCAGCGGAACTGGTTGTACAGCTTGACCATCTGCGCCAGCACGCTATCGCCTTGCAGGTTCAGGCACAGGTCGTCCGCCAGCACCACGGCGAAAGGCTCGTCGCCGATCAGCGGCTGGCCGCAGAGAATGGCATGGCCCAGGCCCTTCATCTCCACCTGACGGGTGTAGGCGAAGGAGCACTCGTCGATCAGACGACGGATGCCGACCAGGTACTTCTCCTTGTCGGTGCCCTTGATCTGGTGTTCGAGCTCGTAGCTCACGTCGAAATGGTCTTCCAGGGCACGCTTGCCGCGGCCGGTGACGATGGCGATCTCGTTCAGCCCCGCTTCCAGGGCTTCCTCGACGCCGTACTGGATCAGCGGCTTGTTCACCACCGGCAACATTTCCTTGGGCATGGCCTTGGTAGCCGGCAGGAAGCGGGTGCCGTAACCGGCAGCGGGAAACAGGCATTTCTTGATCATGGGGTTCCCTGATGGGGGTAGTGGAAAAAACGCGCTCAGTCTATCAAGCCGCGCTGGCCTTACAACTGCCCACAGCGGGCCGGCCGATGCCACGATAGAGAAAACCCAGCTCGACCAGCTGATCGGCGTCATAGATATTGCGCCCGTCGAACACCACGGGCATGCGCATCGCCCCACGGATGCGCGCGAAGTCGGGCTGGCGGAACTGCTTCCACTCGGTGACCAGCACCAACGCATCGGCGCCCTGGCAGACCGCATACGGCGATTCGCTGAGTACCAGCTGCCCGCTCTCGATCGCCTGGCCATAGCGCGCGGCGACTCCGGCATTGGCCGCCGGATCGCAGGCCTGCACCTTGGCGCCGGCATTGAGCAGGGCCTCGAGCAACACCAGGCTGGGCGCTTCGCGCAGATCGTCGGTGCCGGGCTTGAAGGCCAGCCCCCAGAGCGCGACCACGCGGCCATGCAGGTGGCCGTTGAAATGCTCGCGCAGGGCCTGGAACAGCAGCGTCTTCTGCAGCGCATTGCGCGCCTCGACCGCGCGCAGGATGCCCGGCTCGATGCCCTCGTGCTCGGCGGTGCGAATCAGGGCCTTTACGTCCTTGGGAAAGCACGAGCCACCATAGCCACAGCCGGCGTAGATGAAGTGCGTGCCGATGCGTCGGTCGCTGCCGATGCCACGGCGGACTTCCTCGATATCCACACCCAGCCGCGCACAGATACCCGCCATCTCGTTGATGAAGGAGATCTTGGTGGCGAGGAAGGCGTTGGCCGCGTACTTGCTGAACTCGGCAGCACGCACGCCCATGCACAGCAGGCGGTCGTGGTTGCGTAGAAAAGGCGCGTAAAGCCTCCGCAGCAGCTCGCGCCCACGCTCGTCGTCGCAACCGACGATCACCCGATCGGGGCGCATGAAGTCCTCCACGGCCGAACCTTCCTTGAGAAACTCCGGGTTGCTCGCCACGGTGACCCGCCCGCGTACGTCTCGTCGCGCCAGGCCGGCATTGATGCGCTGCGCCACGCGCTCGGCGGTGCCGACCGGGACGGTGGATTTGTCCACCACCAGGCAGCTGCGCTCCAGCCGCTCGCCCAGCTCGTCGGCGACCGCCAGCACATGGGACAGATCGGCCGAACCATCCTCGCCGCTGGGCGTACCCACGGCGATGAAGATGATCTCGGCGCGGCGAATGCCGCTCTTGAGCTGGGCGCTGAAGCTGAGCTGCCCGCTGGCCAGCTGCGCCCGCAGCATGCTTTCCAGCCCCGGCTCGTAGATCGGCACCTCGCCCTGGGCAAGACGCGCGACGCGCTGCGGGTCGCGCTCGACGCAAACCACCTGATTGCCCATTTCGGCAAAGCAGGTCGCCGTCACCAAACCCACGTATCCAGCCCCGATCACGCATATCTGCATCGCTGCATCCTCCTGGCGGTTGCAGCGATTGCAACGAAGCGCGGTGGCAGTCATGTGAAGGAGTTGCGAAGGAATGATGACAGCCGGCGTCGCGACCAGCCTGGCGCCGCATCGCTCGCCGCCTGCGCCTTCGCTGCATGACCACAGGTCAATCAGTAGAAACTTCCCAGCGCCTCCTCACGTCCACCCTATTCCAGCGGTCATGCAGGGCGGGCGGCGTAAATCGTCGCCTCCGACGCTCAGGCGTCCGCCCTGTCTGGCCCCCAGTCTGATCGTAACGGAGGGTTCCCATGGCCATGACAGTCGGAGATTTCATCGTCGAGCGGCTCTATCAGTGGGGCGTACGGCGCATCTACGGCTATCCCGGAGATGGCATCAACGGCGTGTTCGGCGCGCTCAACCGGGCGGACGGCAAGATCAGGTTCATCCAGGCGCGCCACGAGGAAATGGCCGCCTTCATGGCCGCGGCCGATGCCAAGTTCTCCGGCCAGCTGGGAGTCTGCATCGCCACCTCCGGGCCGGGAGCCACCCACCTGCTGACCGGCCTGTACGACGCGCGCATGGACCATATGCCGGTGCTCGCCATCACCGGCCAGCAGGCGCGCACCGCGCTCGGTGGGCATTACCAGCAGGAGCTGGATCTGGTGTCGGTGTTCAAGGACGTCGCCGGCGCCTTCGTCCAGCAGGCCAGCGCGCCGGCGCAGGTACGCCACCTGGTCGACCGGGCGATCCGCACCGCCATCGGCGAGCGACGGGTGACCGCGATCATCCTGCCCAACGACCTGCAGGAAGCCGAATACACGGAGCCGCCGCACAAGCACGGCACCGTGCATAGCGGCATCGGCTACAGCCGGCCAAGGGTGGTGCCCTATGAAGCGGATCTGCAACGCGCCGCCGAGGTGCTCAATAGCGGCAAGAAGGTCGCCATGCTGGTCGGCGCCGGGGCGCTGAATGCCGGCGATGAGGTGTTCGAGGTGGCGCAGAAGCTTGGCGCCGGGGTGGCCAAGGCGCTGCTGGGCAAGGCCGTGCTGCCCGACGACCTGCCCTGGGTCACCGGCTCCATCGGCCTGCTGGGCACGGTGCCGAGCTACAAGATGATGGAGGAATGCGACACCCTGCTGATGATCGGCTCGGGTTTCCCCTACTCCGAGTTTTTACCTCAGGAGGGCAAGGCCCGCGGCGTGCAGATCGACATCCAGCCGGACATGCTCAGCCTGCGCTATCCGATGGAGGTCAACCTGGTCGGCGATGCCGCCGAAACCCTGCGCGCCCTGCTGCCGCTGCTGGAGGACAAGCAGGAGCGCAGCTGGCGCGCCACCATCGAGGACTGGCGCAGCGACTGGGACCGAACCCTGGAAAAGCGCGCCATGGTCTCGGCCAAGCCGATCAATCCGCAGCGGGTGGTCTACGAGCTGTCACCGCGCCTGCCGGAGCGCGCCATCGTCACCTGCGACTCCGGCTCCTGCGCCAACTGGTATGCCCGCGATCTGAAGATCCGTCGCGGCATGAGCTGCTCGCTTTCCGGCGGCCTGGCCTCGATGGGCGCGGCGGTGCCCTATGCCATCGCCGCCAAGTTCGCCCATCCGGATCGCCCGGTGGTCGGCCTGGTGGGTGACGGCGCCATGCAGATGAGCAATCTGGCCGAGCTGATCACCGTGGCCAAGTACTGGCGCGAATGGGCAAACCCGCAGTGGGTGCTGGCGGTGTTCAACAATCAGGACCTCAACCAGGTCACCTGGGAGCAACGGGTAATGGAGGGCGACCCGAAGTTCGAGGCCTCTCAGGACATTCCCGATGTGCCCTACCACGCCTTCGCCAACTCCATCGGCCTGACCGGCGTATTGATCGAGCGCGAGGAGGATGTCGGTCCCGCCTGGGAGCAGGCGCTGGCCGCCGAGCGTCCGGTGCTGCTGGAATTTCGCACCGACCCGGACGTGCCGCCGTTGCCGCCGCACATCAGCCTGGAGCAGGCCAAGCAGTTCGCCTCCACCCTGCTGCAGGGCGACCCCGACCAGCGCGGCATCCTCGCGCAGACCGCCAAGCAGCTGTTCGGCGCGCTGCTGCCAGGCAAGCGCAAGGACAACTGACCCTACTCGCGGCTGGCGCGTCGGCAGTATCCATACAGGCGGGTAAAGGGCGTCGCGGTCAGGCCGTGAGCCACCACCGAGGCGCAGATCAGCAGGCTGCCGAGTTGCCAGACCAGCGGCTCGCCGCTGCGTTCGCTGGCCAGCGAGGCGTACAGCAGCGCGGCGATGCCGATGGGGCCGAACCAGCCGGCGAACAGCAGGTCGCGCCGCCGCTGCAGCGCCGGTAGCAGCGGCCGCAGCACCAACAGGGCCGGCAGCCGGCGCAGCAGCAATACGGCCAGCACCAGCGCCACGGCCGGCCAGCCCAGGGCCAGCCATTCGGCCCAGGGCAGCACGACGCCGAGCAGCATGAAGATCGGCAGGGTGAAGAACTGGTCCATCGCCGCCTGCACCCGCTCCTCCTCCGCGCGCTCCTTGCCGCCGACCATCTGGTCGAAGGCCAGTCCGGCGACGAACACCGCGAGAACCCCGTCGGTATGCAGCAACTCAGCTCCGGCCAGTGCCAGCAGCGACAACGCCACCGTGTAGCTCATGAACGAGGGCTGTTCGATGAAGCGCATGCGTTCGGCCAGGCGCAGCAGCCGGCCGGCGAGCAAACCGAGCAGCAGGCCGAACAGTACGGCACCGCCGATCTCCCACAGCACCACCGTCACCAGCCACTGCCGGCCAGCCTCGAGCGGCGAAAGGCCAAGCAACAGCAGCGGCAGCATCACCAGCGGCAAGGCCAGCCCGTCGTTCAGCCCCGACTCGGCAGAGATCAGATGACGAAGAGGTTCATCCAGATCGCGCTCGGCGATCTCGCCCGTCACCACCGAGGTGGCCACGATGGGGTCGGTGGGACAGACCACGGCGCCGATCAGCAGTGCCAGCAGCGGCGAAAGATCGAACAGCCAGTACAGCGGCAGCGCTGCGCTTAGGCACATCAACGGCAGAGCCAGGCCCACCAGCACCGCCAGCGAGCGCCAGTGCTGCGGTATGTAGCCGGCCGGCAGGCGCAGCGCCACGCTCATCAGACCTATCGCCAAACTCAATTGGGCCGCCTTCTCCAGCAGCAGCTGCGTGCGGCCCCAACCATCCGGTTGCAACAGGCCGAGCATTTGCGGACCAAGCAGTACCCCACCCAGCAGGGCAAGAAAGGGAGCTGCCAGGCCATAGCGCTTCAGCGGGCGCGACAGCAGCCCCAGCAGCAGAACGATGGCCGTCGCGGCCATGAGCCCCAGGTAGAGCTGTTGCATGGATGCCTCCCTTTTCGGCGCACGCGGCACGGCAGCGTGGCGCCGCCCTGCTCCGCGGATGTTTCGCAGCAAAGCCCGGGCGTACCTGGCCGGCTGGCCGAGTGCCCTGTCTCAGCCTTGGAGGCCCGCCTGGAGCGATGAGTTGCATCGTCGTTCGGCTCACGCAGTGGCCGCGCCTGGACATCGGGTCCACTGCCCGGGTACTTGGGGTTGAACCCCGGCTCGCCGAACGCCTCTACTTCTCGAGTATTTGCGAGGCTAAGCGAATGAACAAAGTCGACCATCGCGTCGTGGTGATCTGCGGCGCCAGCGCAGGCGTGGGGCGCGCCACTGCCCATGCTTTCGCCGCCGCCGGTTATGCCATCGGTCTGCTCGCCCGTAGCGACGAGGGCCTGGCGCTGACCGAAGAGGAGCTGCAGGCCTATGGCGTGCCCACCCTGGCGGTCAGTGTGGATGTGGCCGATGCGCAGGCGCTCACCCTGGCCGGGCAACGTTTCGAAGCCGAACTCGGCCCCGTCGATGTCTGGATCAATTCGGCGATGGTGACGGTGTTCGCTGCGGTGGAGCAGCTGATGCCGGACGAAATCAGGCGAGTCACGGAGGTGACCTATCTGGGCACGGTGCATGGCACGCTGGCGGCGCTCGCGCTGATGCGGCCACGCAATCGCGGCGTGATCATCCAGGTCGGCTCGGCGCTCGCCTACCGCGCGATTCCCCTGCAATCAGCCTACTGCGGGGCGAAGTTTGCGATACGGGGCTTTACCGACTCGCTGCGCTGCGAACTGATCCACCAGGGCAGCAGCATCAAGCTCTGCATGGTTCAGCTACCAGCGATCAACACGCCGCAATTCGACTGGGCCCGCAACAAGCTGGGCAAGCGGGTGCAGCCCGTGCCTCCGATACATGACCCTGAGGTCGCCGCACGGGCGATTCTCAGCGTCGCCAGCGCGCCGCCGAGAGAGCTCTGGGTCGGCACGCCCACCTTCAAGGCGATCATCGGCACCCTGCTGTTTCCGGGCCTGCTCGATCGGCTCATGGCACGTGCCGCGTGGTCCGGGCAGATGGTGGACGATACCCAGGCAGAGCCCGAAGCCGGAAACCTGTTCGAACCCGTGAACGGTCTGCACGAGGTACGTGGGCGCTTTACCCGCAACGCGCGAAAGCACGCCTGGACATTGAGCGCCAGCCGGGTGGTCGCGGTGCTGGGCATCTGCGCGGTCCTGCTGGCCTTGCTGCTGATCTGAGCGGCACCCTCGCCTGACGAGTCGCTGACCAGCGATCCCGGCGATTGCCACGGAGCGCGGCGACCGACGGCCGCAGCGCTCATGTGCGAGGCGTCAGGCGGCCATCTGGCTGCACTGTTCGGCGCAGTGCATGCAAGCCTTGGCACACTGCTGGCAATGCTCGGCCTCGTGCTTGCCACACTCCTCCCCACACTGCCTGCAGATGTACGCGCAGACCTTGCAGAGCGCGCCTGCCGAGTCACTGCCGCTGGACATCAGCGACGCGGCGAGCCGGCAGATTTCCGAGCATTCGCGGTCCAGGCGTATGCAGCGCGCCATCATCTGCACCTCTGATTCGCCCAGGCAGGCGCCGAAACAATGGTCGCAGGCCACCGCACAGTCCAGGCAGGCCTTGATGCAGGATTCGAAACGAGCGTTATGCATGATCGTTCTCCAGTGAAGAATTGACCGGTAGCTCTCGCGTAGCACGAGCGCTGACGCGAGGCGATGTCTGCAGTGGACTCGGCGTGATCGGCTCGGGTTCAGGCGCTTTTCCAGGCGTGCGCGAAGCCAGCCGGCGCGGTGAGCCCGGGCTCCGATACGCTTGCCAAGGGTCCGCCCAGCCGTTCGTCAGCCGCAGCAATCGGCGGCAGAGAAATAGTGTGAACGCCCAGCGCGGCTTGTTTCTCCATTGAGTAACAGGGGCAATCTCGCCTCTGCGCATCGGGAGATTCCAGATGACCAATAGCAACAGCAACAACCCAGGCAACTTTGCAAATGATCGTGAGAAGGCCTCCGAGGCCGGCAAGAAAGGCGGCAAGGCCAGCGGCGGCAACTTCGCCAATGACCGGGAAAAAGCCTCCGAGGCGGGACGCAAGGGTGGCCAAAACAGCCACGGTGGCGGCCGTCAATAGGCAGCCTCAGGGAGGCCCGCTCAGGGCCTCCTTTTTATTTTCGTCATACCTGAATATCAGCCGCCGGGCTACGCAACGCGAGCCGTGCCGATAGAGCGCAAGCCATGGCGGCAGGCAGCGCTTTACCAACGATTGCGGAGGGCCCGATGGCTACAGCTCAACTGAACGACTCGCTCGTGGTGATCACCGGTGCATCGAGCGGCATTGGCCGTTGCGCCGCCCATGAATTCGCCCGCCACGGGGCACGCCTGGTGCTCGCCGCTCGCGATGCCCAAGCGCTTGCCGCCGTGGTCAGGGAGTGCGAGCAGCTTGGCGCGCAGGCGCTGGCAGTGCCCACGGACGTCACTCGCAACCAGGCCATGGAGCACCTGGCCAAGCAGGCGGCAGACTTCGGCGCCGGGCGTATCGATGTCTGGGTGAACAACGCCGGCGTCGGCGCCGTTGGCCGCTTCGAGGACACGCCGCTGGCTGCTCACGAACAGGTCGTGCAGACCGACCTGCTCGGTTACCTGCGCGGCGCCTACGTCGTGCTGCCGTATTTCAAAGCGCAGAAATCGGGCGTATTGATCAACACCCTGTCGCTCGGCAGCTGGGTCGCCCAACCCTACGCCGCGGCCTATTCCGCGGCCAAGTACGGCCTGCGCGGATTGACGGAAGCGCTGCGTGGCGAACTCACGCCCTGGCCGAACATTCACGTCTGCGATCTCTACCCAGCCGTGATGGATACCCCCGGCTTTCGCGATGGCGGCAACTTCACCGGCCGGGCACTGACCCCGCCACCGCCGCGCTACGATCCGCGCCTGGTCGCCGAAGCCATGATCGAAGTCGTGCTCAAGCCCAGAGCCAGCAAAACGGTGGGCAGCACGGCCACCCTGCTGCGGCTCGCCCATTTCCTGGTGCCTGGCTTCACCCAGCTTTCCGGCCTGATCGTCGGACGAGCCCTGAAGCGGGGACAGCGCGCCCGACCTTCCAGCGGCAACCTCTTCCATCCGCCGTCTGGGGAAAGACGCATCGACGGCGGCTGGCGCGAACCGGCCGGCGACAGTCAGATGCCCAGGCTGATGACCGCAACGGCGGTGGTCCTGTTGCTCGGCTGGGGCCTGCTGCACTTGCGCAACGAGTCGCGGTAATCGTCGCAACAGGCGCAGGCCGGATTGCAAGCAGCGATAAGACCGGGACGGACCGGCTTGCAGCGTGCCTGGAAAGGGTCGATCCAACTTCCAGGCACATGCATATTCCTAAAGCATATTTAACAGATATTTTTAAATCTTCTAGGGTATAAAAACCGGACCACCGGAGCCTCGATTTTCCCGCCGCTCCGTTGCGCCCTCATCTCGGTGCCGCTGCGGCACATCCACAAGATGAGGTTTGCATGACCAGTCCGATTACCCTTGAGGACAGCGACCAGGACGTCGCCCCTTCGCTGTTCCCCGCCGCCATTCTCAGCACTGACGCCGAAGCCCTGCAGGCTGCACATGCCCTGGCAGAAGCGGCGCAGCTGGAAGTCATCCAGCGCGACCGCGAGCGCCGCCTGCCCTGGGAACTGGTGGAACGCTTCACCGCCAGCGGCCTCGGCAGCATCGCCGTGCCGCGCGCCTTCGGTGGCCCGCAGCTGTCCCATGTGACCATCGCCGAGGTGTTTCGCATCATCTCCGCGGTCGACCCGGCCCTGGGGCAGATACCGCAGAACCAGTTCGGCCTGCTCGGCGTCCTGCAGGCGGCCGCCAGCCAGGAACAACAGCAGCGCCTGTTCGCCAGCGTGCTGGCCGGCTGGCGCATCGGCAACGGCGGCCCCGAACGGGGCAGCAAGCACACCCTGGACATCCAGGCACGCCTGGTGCAGCGCGGCGGCCGCTGGCTGTTCAGCGGCGAGAAGTTCTATTCCACCGGTGCCCTCTTCGCCCACTGGATCGCCAGCAAGGCGCTGGACGATCAGGGCCGACCGTGGCTGGCCTTTATCCAGCGCGGGCGTGCCGGGCTGCGTATCGTCAACGACTGGTCCGGCTTCGGCCAGCGCACCACCGCCAGCGGCACCGTGTTGCTGAATGACGTGGAGGTGGACGAGAACAACCTGATCCCGCTCTGGCCGCTGGCCGACAAGCCGAGCATCCAGGGCGCCTTCTCCCAGTTGATCCAGGCCGCCATCGATCTGGGCATCGCCGACGGCGCACTGCGCGACACCCTGAATTTCGTGCGGCACAAGGCTCGCCCCTGGATCGATGCCAAGGTCGAGCGTGCCGGCGATGATCCCTACGTGATCGCCGATGTCGGCCGCCTGCAGATCGAACTGCACGCTGCCGAAGCGCTGCTACACAAGGCCGCTCGCGTGCTCGATGAGGTCGCAGCAAGCGCCATCGATGCCGATGCTGCCGCCCGCGCCTCCATCGCGGTGGCCGAAGCCAAGGCGCTGACCACCGAAATCTCCCTGACCGCCAGCGAGAAGCTGCTGGAACTGGCCGGCAGCCGCGCCACCCTGGCCGAGTTCGGCCTCGACCGCCACTGGCGCAACGCGCGCACCCACACCCTGCACGACCCGGTGCGCTGGAAGTACCACGCCGTCGGCGCCTGGCACCTCAACCAACGTCACCCCGCCCGCCATTCCTGGATCTGAGCCATGAACGCACCTTTGACTTCCACGGTGGCGCTGATTCGCAGCGACGCCGAAGCCCTCGATGTAGCCCAGTCCCTGGCCGAGGTGCTGGCCCCCGGCAGTGCCGAACGCGACCGCGAACGGCGCGTGCCGCACGCTGAACTGGAACTGTTCAGCCACTCCGGCCTCTGGGCCATCAGCGTGCCCAAGGCCTTTGGCGGCGCGGGCGTTTCCAGCGTCACCCTGGCCAAGGTCATCGCCCGCATTGCCCAGGCCGATGCCTCGCTCGGGCAGATTCCGCAGAACCACTTCTATGCCCTGGAAGTGCTGCGCATCAACGGCAGCGAAGCGCAGCAACGTCGCCTCTACGGCGAAGTTCTGGCCGGTAAGCGCTTCGGCAACGCCCTGGCCGAACTCGGCACCAAAACCGCGCTGGATCGCAACACCCGGCTGAGCCGCGATGGCGAGCACTACCGCGTCAACGGGCGCAAGTTCTACGCCACCGGCGCGCTGTATGCGCAGCGCATTCCCACCCTGGCGGTGGACGAGCACGGCAATGGCCAACTGGCCTTCATCCCGCGCCAGGCGCCCGGCCTGCAGGTGATCGACGACTGGAGCGGCTTCGGCCAGCGCACCACCGGCAGCGGCTCGGTGCTGCTGGACAACGTGCCGGTGGCCGCCGAGGACGTGGTGCCGTTCCAGAGCGCCTTCGACCGCCCGACCACCGTCGGCCCCTTCGCCCAGCTGCTGCATGCGACCATCGACACCGGCATCGCCCGCGCCGCCTACGAAGATCTGTTGCAGTTCGTCCGCCACAAGTCGCGCCCCTGGATCGACGCCGGCATCGACAAGGCCAGCGATGACCCGCTGACCCAGCAGGAAATCGGCCGTCTGGTGATCCGCCTGCATGCAGCCGAAGCCCTGTTGGAGCGCGCTGGCGAGTTCGTCGACCGTGCCCAGGCCGCGCCGGACGAACAGAGCGTGGCCGCCGCCTCGATCGCCGTGGCCGAAGCCCGCGCCATCAGCACCGAGGTCTCGCTGCTGATTGCCAGCAAGCTGCTGGAGCTGTCCGGCAGCCGCGCCACCCTGGCCGAATACGGCCTCGACCGGCACTGGCGCAACGCACGCACCCACACGCTGCACGACCCGGTGCGCTGGAAGTACCACGCCATCGGCGACTACGCGCTCAACGAGCGCCTGCCGCCACGCCGGGGGACCATCTGATGGCCAGGGAAATCCTCCTCAACGCCTTCAACATGAACTGCATCGGACATATCCATCACGGGCTGTGGACGCACCCGCGCGACCGCTCGACGGATTTCAACCAGTTGAGCTACTGGACGGAACTGGCGCAGTTGCTCGAGCGCGGGCTGTTCGACGGGCTGTTCATCGCCGATATCCTCGGCGTCTACCAGAACGGCATCGACCTGCCGCTGCAGGAGGCCATCCAGTTGCCGGTCAACGACCCGTTGCTGCTGGTTTCGGCCATGGCCGGCGTGACCCGCCATCTGGGTTTCGGCGTGACCGCCAACCTCAGCTACGAGGCGCCCTACACCTTCGCCCGGCGCCTTTCGACCCTTGATCACCTCACTCAAGGGCGCGTGGGCTGGAATATCGTCACCGGCTATCTGGACAGCGCGGCCAAGGCCATGGGCCGCCCGCAGCAGGTCGAGCATGACCGCCGCTATGACCAGGCCGACGAGTACCTGCAGGTGCTCTACAAACTGCTCGAAGGCAGCTGGCAGGACGATGCCGTGCTGGCCGACCGCGAGCAGCGCGTCTACGCCCAGCCGGGCAAGGTGCACAAGGTGCGTCACCAGGGCGAGTTCTATCAGGTCGAGGGCTATCACCTCAGCCAGCCGTCGCCGCAGCGCACGCCGCTGTTGTTCCAGGCCGGCTCGTCGCCACGCGGCCTGCGTTTTGCCGGCGAGCATGCCGAGTGCGTGTTCATCGGTGGCAACGACCACGCGGCGGTGCGCACTCAGGTCGACAAGGTACGCGCCAGCGCCGTGGCGGCCGGCCGCACGGCCGAGGCGATCAAGGTGTTCATGGGCATCGCCGTGATCGTCGCGCCGAGCGAGGCCGAGGCCCGCGACAAGCACGCCGAGTATCTGCGCCATGCCAGCCCGGAAGCCGGTATCGCGCATTTCTCCAGCTCCACCGGCATCGACCTGGACGCCTTCGGCCTGGACGAGCCGATCCAGCCGCGCAAGACCAACGCCATCGAGTCGGTGGTCAAGACTTTCAGCGGCTGGACCAAGCGGCGTCTGCTCGAGCAGCACGCCCTTGGCGGTCGCTACCCGCTGGTGGTCGGCTCACCCGAGCAAGTGGCCGAACAACTGATCGCCTGGATCGACGCCACCGGCCTGGACGGCTTCAACCTGACGCGCATCGTCACCCCGGAAAGCTACACCGATTTCATCGACCTGGTCGTGCCCGAGCTGCAACGCCGCGGCCGCTACAAGACCGCCTACGCAGACGGCGCCCTGCGCCACAAGCTGTTCGGCCAGGGCCCGCGCCTGCCGGCCGATCACCCCGGTGCGGCGTTTCGCCAACACATCGAAACCTTTCACAGCCCCCGTAGGAGCCAGCTTGCTGGCGATCAATCACACCGCTGAAACCTGGGATCGCCGGCAAGCCGGCACCTACACCGACACCACAAGGACGCCATCATGCTCAAGACCCTGAAAACCCTGACCCTCGGCACTCTGCTTGCCGCCAGCAGCCTGGCGCTGGCCGAACCGGCCCTGAAACTCGGCACCACCGCCGCCTTCGCCCCGCCGCTGGAAGTGGCCGTGGCCGAGGCGAAGAAACAGGGCCTGGAGGTGGAGCTGGTCGAGTTCACCGACTGGATCGCGCCCAACGTCAGCCTGGCCAACGGCGATATCGATGTGAATTACTTCCAGCACATCCCCTTCCTTGATAACGCCAGGAAGGAAGGCGGCTATGACCTGGTGCCGGTGGCGCGCGGCGTGCTCAACAACGTCGGCCTGTACTCGAAGCAGTACAAAGACTTCGCCAGCCTGCCCGAGGGCGCCAAGGTGGCCATCGCCAACGACCCGATCAATGGCGGACGCGGCCTGCAACTGCTGCGCAAGGCCGGGCTGATCGAGCTGAAACCGGACGTCGGTTACAAGGCCACCCTCGAGGACATCACCGCCAACCCGAAGAACATCCGCATCATCGAACTGGAGGCCGTGCAACTGGTACGCGCCTATGAGGAAGTCGATGTGGTCCAGGGCTATCCAGCCTACATCCGCCTGGCCAACACCTTCGATCCGGCCTCCGCGCTGTTGTTCGACGGACTGGACAACCCCGAGTACATCATCCAGTTCGTCACTCAGCCGGCCAAGGCCAAGGACGCCCGCCTGCTCAAGTTCATCGACATCTACCAGCACTCGCCGGCCGTGCGCGCCGCCCTGGACAAGGCTCACGGCAAGCTCTACCAGCCGGGTTGGGAGAGCTGAGATGAGCGGCTTCGATCCTCATCTGCAGCAGGCTGCACAGGCCAGCCAGCACCTCGACGCGCACCTGCGCTTCGACACCCTGGGCAAGACCTACGAGGGCGCCCACGGTCCGGTGCAGGCGCTGCGCGACATCGACCTGGCAATCGCCCGTGGCGAAGTGTTCGGCATCATCGGCCGCAGCGGCGCAGGCAAGTCCTCGCTGCTGCGTACCATCAATCGCCTGGAGCAGCCCAGCAGCGGCCGGGTGCTGATCGACGGCATCGACATCGCCCTGTACGACGAGGAGCAGTTGGTCGCCCTGCGCCGGCGCATCGGCATGATCTTCCAGCACTTCAACCTGATGTCGGCCAAGAGCGTGTGGCAGAACGTCGAGTTGCCGCTGAAGGTGGCCGGCGTGCCGCGCGAGGCGCGCCAGCGCAAGGTGCGCGAACTGCTCGAACTGGTGGGTCTGGAAAACAAGCACGCGGCCTATCCGGCGCAGCTTTCCGGCGGGCAGAAACAGCGCGTGGGCATCGCCCGCGCCCTGGTGCACGATCCGCAGATATTGCTGTGCGACGAGGCCACCAGCGCGCTGGACCCGGAGACCACCCAGTCGATCCTCGGCCTGCTGCGCGAGATCAACCAGCGCCTGAACCTTACCGTGGTGCTGATCACCCACGAGATGGCGGTGATCCGCGAGATCTGCGACCGCGTGGTGGTGCTGGAGCATGGCGAAGTGGTCGAGCAGGGGCCGGTGTGGCGGGTATTCGGTTCCCCCCGCCACGAGGTGACGCGCACTCTCCTCGCGCCGCTGCAGCATGCCCTGCCGGCGCGTCTGCAAGAGCGTCTGCACAGCGAGCGCGAAAGTCCTGAGGACGATCTGATCCTGCGCCTGCACTTCATCGGCAGCGGCCTGGAGCCTGACCTGCCGGCCATCGGTGCGGCACTGGGCGGCCGCGTCACGCTGCTCGACGCCAGCCTGGAACAGATCCAGGGCCACGCAGTGGGGCATCTGATCCTCGCCGTCGGCCAGTCGCCGTTCGACCACCCCACCCTGCTCGACAACCTACGGCCACTGGCCGATCACCTGGAGGTACTGGGTTATGTCACTACTGCTTGATCGCCTCTGGCAAGGCCTGCTCGATACCCTGCTGATGGTCGGCGTGTCGTCGCTGCTGGCGCTGCTGGCCGGCATTCCGCTGGCGGTGTTCCTGGTCACCAGCAGCAAGGGCGGCATCTTCGAGGCGCCGCGGCTGAACCAGGTGCTGGGCGCCATCGTCAACCTGTTCCGCTCGATTCCCTTTCTGATCCTGATGGTGGCGCTGATTCCCTTCACCCGTTTGATCGTCGGCACCACCTACGGCGTCTGGGCGGCCGTGGTGCCGCTGACCATCGCCGCCACGCCGTTCTTCGCCCGTATCGCCGAGGTCAGCCTGCGCGAAGTCGATCATGGCCTGATCGAAGCGGCGCAGGCCATGGGCTGCCGGCGCTGGCACATCGTCTGGCACGTGCTGCTGCCCGAGGCCCTGCCGGGCATCGTCGGCGGCTTCACCATCACCCTGGTGACCATGATCAATTCCTCGGCCATGGCCGGCGCCATCGGTGCCGGCGGTCTTGGCGACCTGGCCTACCGCTACGGTTACCAGCGCTTCGACAGCCAGGTGATGCTCACGGTGATCGTCGCCCTGGTGGTTCTGGTCAGCCTGATCCAGTTCAGCGGCGATCGCCTGGCCAAGCGCCTCAATCACCGCACCTGATCTCGACCCACGCAATGCATGCATCGGAGAGACGATGGGCCTGCAAACTTCCTTCTGCGGCACGCGCAGCAGCGCGATGAGAGCCGGGGCTGCCTTGGGTGGTCGTCGAGCTTGCGCTGCTCGGCTCGTTCAAGCCCAGCGCCGGCGTGGCGGCTAGGTGGCCCGTCTCACGTACGAAGCAGTGAGCGTGGGTCGTAGCTGTCCAGCACCCTGCTGCCTCATGTCGACAGGACGAAGTTGGCTAGCACGAACTGACCGAGCTCCTCGATAACCTCGCCCGCGGGGCGCTGGCCGTATTTCAGATTGACGATCACGTGGTTAACCCCGATTTCCTGCAAGCTTTCCAGCAACGAGATCAGGTGATATCGCCCTAGTTGATAGCCCAGGTGGATCGGGCGAGGTGGTGTCTGCGGGCTATCCGTCAGGTCGATGTATAGCGACTGGGTGAAGGGTTTGAACAGCTCACCGCATTCGGCACGAACCGCAGCGCGCCAGTCCTCGACAATCAGCGCCTGCGTCTTCGGGGCGCGCGGATAACTGATCCAGCCATGACTGTAGCGGGCGATCCATTCCAGGGTCTGGCGGCTATGGCCGGTGACAAAGAACGGAATTTCCGCCGTGGTCGGCTTGGGAATCAGATCCGCGCCCTCAAGCGTCCCGCCGGACCAGGTCAAAGGCACGAAACTGCTGCGCTGAACCTCGCGAAATACTGCGAGGTATTCGCGGAACAGGCTGTCGCGTTGCTCCGGGTCGACACCGAATGCGGGAAACTCCACCGGCCGGTCACCGGAAGCCACACCGAGTAACAGGCGGCCACCGCTGAGCTGATCGACACTGGTTGCGGCCTTGGCGGTATGCAGGGGATTGCGGATTGGCAGAATGATCGAGGCGGTACCCAGGGCAATCGAGTGTGTATGTGCCGCCATAAAACCCAGGTAGACCCAAAGATCGAAGACCTGACCCGAATCGCCAAAACTGGGGTCACGTAACGGCACGTCGCGAAACCAGAGAGCAGAGAAACCCAGCTTGTCGGCACGTTGGGCCAGGCTCGCCTGGTCGAGCATGCTCGGCGTATCACCGGCAAAGGCTTCGAGAGGGAAGAAAAGACCCAGGGTCAGGCGGCCTTGGCGGTAAGTGCGCTGAAAGCCAGGTTGTTGCTGATAGGGAATGGAATTCGGAGTGAACATGCGCCCTCCTACCTATTTCAAAAGATGTTGAGGAGCTGAGAAATCCTTGCGAGCGGATATCAAATCAGCGTTATCAAGGCCACCTGGAGCTCCGCGCAGGGCGTTTGTGATAGTCCGGGGGCGATGCGTTGCGAGGTCACCAGTTACCCCTGCTGCAAGGCAGCGATACAGAGCGAGACGGTCGACGGCGACAGTCCCATACGATCCCGAATGAATACTCACTGGGCGTCCCGCGCTTCTTGGTTCGGCGGTTCGATACGCTCGATATTTCCCAGTACCAACGCTCGCCCGGCAAACAGACCACCCGTTGTTTCCAGGGCAAAACGCTCGGCATCGCGCATGCGCACTTCCTCGGTCACCGCGTCGGCTTCGTGCTCAGACGCCCCCAGCGTCAGCACGGCCTGACGGCCGAGCAGCAGGGCCGACTCAAAGGTTTCCCGCACTATGTAGTCCGCGTCGTGCTTGACCAGCTCCAGCGCATGTTCGCGGTCAAAGGCACGCACCAGCAATTTCACTTGCGGGCAGTAATGCCGCGTACTTTCGACTATGCGTGTCGCGGCTTTCTTGTCGTTCACACAAACGATGATGGCGCGGGCGTGATGAGCACCGGCAGCGTGCAATATTTCATGGCGGGCACCATCACCGTAATAGGCCTTGAAACCATAGGGTTCCACGGCGCGGATCACCTCCGGATCTATCTCGATGATGGAAAGTTTCGCTCCCTGAGCGAGCGGTGCCTGGCAGGCAATCTGCCCCACGCGGCCAAAGCCGATGATGAGTACATTGCCTTGCAGATTCTGTGCGGGCTCCACGCCGTCCATGGAAACGCTTTGTGCGCGCGCAAACCGCCTGTACAGCAGTAAGGCCACCGGCGTAACGCCCATGGAGAGCACCACGATAGCCGTCATATTGGCGTTGACCTCGGGACTGATGACCCTGAGCTTGAGCGCCTCGGCAAACAGCACAAAAGCAAATTCGCCCCCCTGCGCCATAAGCACGGCGCGATCCAGCGCGTCGCCATGGGAGCTCTTCGCGAGGCGCGCGACCGCATAAATACACAGCGCCTTGACCAGCATCAGCGCCAGCAGACCAGAGGTGATGAGCATCCAGTTCGTGGCCACCACTTGCAGATCCAACGCCATGCCGACGCCAAGAAAAAACAGCCCCAGCAGCAGACCGCGAAACGGCTCTATGTCGGCCTCCAGCTGGTGGCGAAATGTGGATTCCGACAGCAGCACGCCGGCAACGAACGCCCCCATCGCCATTGAAAACCCGCCGATTTCCATCAGCAGCGCCGCACCCAGCACCACCAGCAACGCAGCGGCGGTCATCACCTCGCGCGCCCGGGCTTGAGCCAATACCCGAAACAGCGGATTGAGCAGCCACAATCCGATGGCCACCAGTGCGCCCAAGGACAAGGCGGCGATACCTATGCGCTGCCAAAGCGGTGAGGTGGGTTCATGCACCACTTCAGTGGGCGCGAGAAAAGCCACCACCGCCAGTAACGGCACGATCAACAGGTCTTCAAACAGCAAAATGGACACGATGCGCTGCCCCCTCGGCTCGGTTATGTCACCGCGCTCCGAGAGGACCTGCATAACCAAGGCCGTGGATGTGAGTACAAAACCGGCCGCGCACACAAACGACACCTGCCAGGGGAAACCAAAGGCCATACCGACGAAGGTGAGCAGAACAGCACAGACCACCACCTGCAGGCTGCCCAGGCCAAAGATCTGCCCGCGCAGCTCCCATAGATGCGAGGGTTTCAGCTCCAGTCCGATCACAAAGAGAAACATCACCACACCCAGCTCGCCCACCCGAATGATGGTGTGGGGGTCATGGATCAGTTGCAGTCCGAAGGGACCAATCATCATCCCCGCCGCCAGGTAACCCAGCACCGAGCCGAACCCGATGCGTTTGAGCAGCGGCACTGCCACCACGGCGGCGGCAAGCAACGTAACGACACCCAATAATTGCCCTGCGTTGCCTTCAGCGGCCATAGCCTTGATCCTCAGTCCGTATCAGGAGCGGTTACAGGTAAACGTTCGTACACCCTCGATTTCGGGTGCTTCACCCGACCGGATGGCACGTGCGCCATACAACTTCAGCGTCGGCGCTGCAGCTGCCGCCGGTTCGAATAACAAGGCAAGTAGGCTTGCTCCCGGGGCGATCCACAGCCCCCTTTCGCCGAGTAAAAGGCCGCCGGCGAGTGATACCGATCAAAGTGCAAACCGGCAGCACTGCCTGTCGGCGGTCGCTCAAGCGATGCCGTAGCCAGACTCGACGTTTGTGGCCTGGGCCACCCGCTGGCAGGCGTGACGTCCTAGACAATGCGGTCATCGCGCTCACGCAACAGCCAATAGGTCAGCCCCAGGGCCAGAGTGGCGCCGGCCAATGCGGCGACTTTGGCCGGGCCGACATCGGGATCGAGAATCACGAACTTGCGGGACAGGGCAATCAACCCGATCAGGATGACGGTCTTGACCTGAATGATGCTGTCACGGCGCAGGGCCACGCGCACGATGGAGTGCTTGAATTCCATCGCGATCAGAAGCGTCATGATCATGCCGAACACAGTCTGGAAGATCTTGTGGTCGAGCGGATTGAATGCATCGATGATCAGCAGGCTGAAGACAATCTGAATCAGCTGCGCCAGGGACACCAGGATAATCACCGCGATCACCGCTGAAAGGATGATGGCGACGGCCTGCTCGAAGCGTTCGTAAAACGTCATCACCGCCCAGTCGCGGCGCAGTCGTTCGAGTGTCGTCCCGGTCTGATTGCTGTTGTTCATGCACCACTCCTTCAGAAACAGGCCACTCCCAAAAAATCGCGGTCGCTGCGCCTCTTGTGCCAGCCCAGGCCTTCGTCCATGCCGAAGCACGTGGTCATTTCGCGGGCGATGTCGGCAGCGCACCAGTTCGTCACGGCAGGATGTCGCGCGTACTCCACCACGCGCGCGCAGGGACGCCGCATCTGGTTGGACGGGCTGCCCGTCTCCCATTTTCAGGATTAGGGCAGCCCCGTGCCTCATGCCTTGCCACTTTCGGACTTCTTCTTGCGCGTCCCCTTGCTCGACTCCCTGGGCGGGCCCGGCGGTTGCGCAGATTCAGAGGGTGCTTCGGCGCTGGTCGGAGCAGGTTGCTCGCGGTCGAACGCGACCCGCTCCGACTTGTCGTCCCAACGTACATGGGCGTGATCGCCCTTGCCGATGCCACCGCCGAGCATCTCGCGCGCCAGTGCCGTTTCCAGCTCGCTGCGAATCAGTCGCTTGAGCTCGCGAGCGCCGAATTCGGGCTTGTAGCCTTCTTCCGCGAAGTGATCGACCAGCGTCCCATCGAAAGTCAGCGTCACCCCCTGGCTCGCGGCATTGCGGGCCACGCGCTCGAGTTGCAGGCCGACGATGTGGCGGATCTCCTCCCTGCCCAGCGCATGGAAGACGATGAGCTCGTCGATGCGGTTGAGGAACTCGGGGCGGAAGTGCCCGCGCAGCACGTCCATCACCTCTGCCTTGGTCTTCTCGTACTCCTCGCCGGCCGCTCCGCGCGCCTTCAGCCGGCGCTGAATGATGTCGGAGCCCAGGTTGGAGGTGGCGATGATGATGGTGTTGGTGAAGTCCACCACGCGCCCCTTGCCGTCGGTGAGCCGCCCGTCGTCGAACACCTGCAGCAGGATGTTGTAGACATCGGGGTGGGCCTTCTCGATCTCGTCGAGCAGCAGCACGCTGTAGGGCTTGCGACGGACCTTCTCCGTGAGCTGGCCGCCTTCGTCATAGCCGACGTAGCCCGGTGGAGCGCCCACCAGCCGCGCCACGGTATGACGCTCGCCGTACTCCGACATGTCGATGCGCAACAGGGCGCCCTCGTTGCCGTAGACGGATTCGGCCAGCGCCTTGGCGAGCTCGGTCTTGCCGACGCCGGTGGGACCCAGGAACAGGAACGTGGCCACGGGCTTGCTGCCTTCGCGCAGTCCCGCGCGCGACAGCCGCACCGCATCCGCCACAGCGCGTACCGCCTCGTCCTGCCCCACCAGGCGCTCATGCAGCCGCTGCTCCAGGTGCAGCAGCTTCTCGCGCTCCTCCACCGTCAGCTCATTGACCGGAATTCCGGTCAGGCGCGAGACGATCTGCGCCACGTGTTCCGCCTTGACTTCGGCGCTGCCCGAGCCGCGCTCGCGTTCCCAGTCCTCGACCTGCGTCTTGAGTTCGGCCTCCTTGGCTTCGATGCGTTTGCCGACCTCCGCCGCGTTGTCGTATTGCTTGCGGGAGGCCAGGTAGTCCTGCTCTCGGCGCAACTGGTGCAGTTCGGCCTCCAACTCCTGCACCGCAACGGGGCGGGCCGTCGCCGACAGCTTCACGCGGGCGGCAGCCTGATCAAGCAGATCGATGGCCTTGTCCGGCAAAAAGCGCGCGGTGACGTAGCGATCGGACAGCTCGGCGGCCGCGATGATCGCGTCCTCGGTGATGCTGACCTTGTGGTGCACTTCGAAGGTATCGCGCAGGCCGCGCAGGATCATGATGGTCTGCGCCACCGTTGGCTCGGGCACCATGACCGGCTGGAAGCGCCGCTCCAGCGCGGCGTCCTTCTCGATGTACTTCTGGTACTCGTTGAGCGTCGTCGCGCCGATCAGGTTCAGCTCACCGCGCGCCATCATCGGCTTGAAGACGTTGGCCACGTCCAACCCGCCTTCGCCACCGCCCTGGCCGGCACCCACGATGGTGTGCACCTCGTCGATGAAGAGGATCATCTCGCCCTGGTGCTCGGCGATCTCCTTCAGCACCTTCTGCACGCGTTCCTCGAACTCGCCACGGTACTTCGCGCCGGCCACCATGGAATTGATGTTCAGCTCCACCAGGCGCTTGTCGCGCAGCGTCTCGGGCACCTCGCCAGCCACCATGCGCTGCGCCAACCCCTCGACGATGGCGGTCTTGCCCACGCCAGGCTCGCCGATCAATACGGGGTTGTTCTTCTTGCGCCGCGCCAGCACCTCGATGGTGGTTTCGATTTCCTGCGCGCGGCCGATGACCGGATCCAGCTTGCCCGCATGGGCCATCTTGGTGAGATCGCGCGAATACTTGTCGAGCTCCGGCGTATTGGTCGGCGTCTCGGCGCGGCCATCCTCCGCCCCTTTGCCGACCACCTTGTTTACCTGCTGGCGCAGGGCCTGCGGCGTGAGGCCATAGCGGCGCAGCAAGTTGGCGGCCAGCCCCTCGCCCTCTTCGGCCAGACCGGTCAGGAAGTGCTCGGGCCCGACGTAGGAGTGTCCTAATTCATTGGAGGCGACGAAGGCGCGGCTGAGCGCATCCTTCACCCGCGGCGACACGCCGATCTCGCCTTCGAACGGCTTGTCGCCGCGCTTGGCCTCGGCTTCGATCTGGCGCTTGAGGTCATCGACCTTGATCTTGAACTGGCTCAGGATGGTCTTGATCACGTCGCTGTCGGCCAGCGCCAGCAACAGGTGTTCCGTATCGACTTCGGAGCGACCGAAGTCCGCGGCATGCTTGGAGGCTTCCTGCAACAGAGCCTCGGAGTGCTCGCTGATGCGGCTGGCCAACCCGCTGCCGCGACGGCGCGGCGCGCCCGACGCTGTGGAGGCTGGTTCGCCAAACGACGCATCGACCACTTCATCGGCATCGGCTGCAGCCGGTGCCGACTCTTCTCCGATGCGGAAGAAATCGCTGCCAAGAAAATCTTCGAACAGACCGCTGCGCGAGCCGAAAAGGGCTTCCAGCGGGGAAATGGCGCGTTTTTGCTGGCGCACCAGTTGGCGATAGTGATCGTCACACAACAGCATGGTGGTGAGGCGACCATTGAGATTGGCTTCCACCCGCGCCGTGGCGGGTTGGCCGCAGATTTGACATTGCTTCCTGGCCATGCGGACGCTCCTTGGTCATTGAGATGACGAGGGCCGCAGGCCGCGGCGCCTCGTTTCCTGGTGGGACTTCGTGGCGACCGCAATGGAAATATCCGACTCAGCTTCAATCGGAATCGAACGGCCGTGCTTCGGTGCACTTGCTTCGCGCTTCGAATCCTGGTTGGCATCGTCGGGCAGGTTCAGTGCACACTGGAAACTGCCGTAGGGAAGTTCGACACGAGAAAAGCCACTTCGCTCTTCTCTGGCTCCTGGCGCTTTCACCTCGCACCATCGGCACGTCGTTGTCGGGCGTGATCTGGATGTCCTTTTCCTCGACACCGGGACCGTCGAGGGAAATCCTGTGCTGCTTACCGGTTTCCTGAATATCCAGCGCCAGCTTCAGCATGCCTAGCCAATCGAACGGCAAGCGCGGCATGACAAGCGTCGGAAAACCAAATCCAGCCAAGCCCAAGGGGTTTGCTGCTGTTACTTGACAAAGTCTGCGCCTCGCAGGCTAGAAGTCAAGGAAAGTATCTGGCTTAAAAGGCGGATGCGAGAATGGGGTTTGCGAGGCTAGCTTGAGCACCACGGTGCAAGCAGCGACCGGGGCCGGCTTGACGGGTGATCATCCGTGGCAGGAACGTTTCATGACATGATTGCTGGCAGTAACGCCGATCAGCTGCTTGCTGATCTGATCGATTGCGGACCACGGCGTAAATTGCGGACCAAGCTATACAGCCGCGAAAAACCGTAAGCGCTTGATTTAAATGGTGCCGAAGCCGGACTCGAACACATAACCAGAGGCCAGGCTGCATCTGGCCTCTGCGGCCACCCCACAGAACACGTATCCCTAAACGTATTCCTAAACAAAAATGTACCCTCACCCAGCACGCAACTGTATCGCGCGAGTAAATTGCACCAGTGCCAACCACGACTTGACCCCGGTTTGCCCATGCGCCCCACAAGGTAGCCGGCAGCGAACGGGCAAGATTGAGAGTGTTCAGACCACAGTAAGCGAAGCAGTCTCTGTATGCGCCTGCCGCTTCAACCTTCTCATGTACGACAAATCGAAATAGAGATCAGAACTTCCAGTCACGATATGCCGACTGCTCCAAAGCGCGCTCTTGAAGCCAGCGCTATCCGTAACGCCATCCAAGAGGACCAGAAACTGAGGCACGCTAATAAACCAGCAGTGAAAGAAAGGCTGATTGATTGTTGCTTCGCCAGGGTGAAGCATTGCCAGCTGATCGCGGATTTCAGCTAACGCCCCATTAATTTCTTGGAATTTCTTGCTAAGTTTTACGTCGTCAACTATGAACTCCGCATTCATCGTTCCTTCAAGAAATTGCTTCAGTAGAACTCTATCTTGGAACCCGCCAAAGTCCAATAAAGATATCGCCACCCGCTCTATTTCCCGGCCAGAAAGCGCTATGCGCTTAGTATCCCCCTCGTAATCAAGTTCAAGGTAGCCATCACGGCGCAGCCGTACCTCATGCCATCCAGCTTGTGCCTGGGCGGCGAGGAGACTTCCTGCAAGATCAAGCAGCAGGGCAGCATCAGAGCCGGCTTTTGCTTTTCGTGTGAGCGGTTTTTTCTTAACCTCGGCAAATATAACTGCCTCTGCTGTTTCGATCACTAGATCGCATTCTCCATGCTCACCAGCAGAATTATAATCCCCGCCCGCAACAGCGACGCCATGTGATGCCATCTCCGCCTTGAGAAATCTCTCGACTGCCAATCCAACTTTGTCGTCAAGGCCTTTCATCTCTAACCTTAATGCTGATAGTAGTGCCTCCAGATAAGCAGGAGCACAAACCGAGCAATCAAGAATGATATAGCCTCGACCTGACGAACGCAGTAGTGGACGCAAGAAGAAATCATGACCCGACTTAGGGGTATCAGGGGTTGGGGCGTCTGTGGGATGAGAAAAATTTCGATTAGCGCCGAAAATGGGATGACTCAGGACTTCATTCAAAATTTTCTCTACAGTCTCACGCGGCACTACTGAGCAAGCACGACGAATGTCAATTTCATCTACAAAAACCGGCCCCCTTACACTGCAAGATACATTGATCAAGTAATCGATGACCACCAATGCCTGCTCAATCGACCACCCTGCACTTGTTGGCTCATCCAGAGCCAACCAACCGAGCATACCCCTCGCCAGCTTAATTACATCCCTTGGTCGTATTTGCGGAATACAAAAAAGAACATCATAGACGGCCATCTCTTGGAGGAACGGCAAAAGTTCGATTGCGTCGAACGAGCTATAAAAAGTTGGTGAATACGGCTGCACATCAATGATCGCAGCAAATGCCTGCACTAAACCGCAGAGCCTGACCCACTGGCTATCGGTATTACTATATGGTTTGCGGCCCTGCGCATGCTTTACTGCCAGTTGGAGTAGATAACCCCAAGGCATTTGGGGGGCGATCTCATCGGTCATTGATACGCGCCGAACTACGTGATAACGCTGCTGGTCCGAATCGTAAAGCGGTGAAATCTCCTTGAAAATTCTCCGAGCAACATTTATTCCACCCATAGTGGATACTATATCCTCAATTGTGGAAACTAATCCTCTCTCAGCCGCCTCATCAAGCGTCAACTTCCCTGATTCCAAAATTACAGGGAATCCAGCATCTCTTAATACACGCGCCGCCCTGGCAACCTTAAACTCACGCGAATAAGTTCTCTCTCGATTTTTGTCACCCCAACTGCGGATATGTGTGTGATCGTAGGCAGCCCGAATTGCATTAGCCCAATCCCCCTCGATTGGCGACCTAAGATCACCATCAACACGTATTGCATCAGCGAGGTGATCGAGAACATCTATATACGGCTCTAAATTCGCACCTTGAAGTACATGTTCCCGAATGAGATCGGTGCGCAATGATCTACAGACTCTCCATACTTCAGCATGACCAGACGCGAATGCCCCTCGGATTTTCTCATAAAGCGCATTGGAAACCTCGCTCATCGTAAGCGAGGAACTAGCATCAAGCCCTACATACTCATAGAGTTGCCGAAGGTCTCCACCACAAGAATTAATTTCAGGCAGAGAAAAATCTACGATTTCTCGTAATTTTTGAAGATCCATCTTTTCCCTCAAGCAATTTAAATTTAGCACGAGAACAAAAATCTCTAGATCAAACTTTTAACTTTAAACCCGTAGAGTCAGCCAAAATCACGAGAGATGCTCGCCTACTGCGGCGCCAATGCCAGAACAGTCATGGTGGCGTGTATTGATCCAATTTTTCAAGCCAGGCGCATCGTCGATCAGTACGAAGGCAGCTGACTGAGTAGATGGACACAATTGAACAGGGGGGGCACGACCACCCGACAGACAGCGCTAAATCTCTTATTTCGCGGCCCAGTGAAAACGTCTAGGCGTTCGGTGTCGGGGCGATGAGATGCTAGGGATCTGGATACCCCCTCCATGGGCTTAGGGAGGCCAGTAGCTACGCGGGTTGTGGTGTAACTAGCCGAGTATTGAGGTGCATGGATATGTCCACCTTGCCACCTTTTCTTTAGGCGGTGGACACCAGGAAAAACAACGCCTTAGGTGCTCGGCTGACCTGTTTTATGGTCAAAAAAGGTGGACAAAGGGCACCGATTTCACCGCGCCGGAAAATCCGCGAACCGGGCGGGCCTGACGACCGTATTTTGCTTATGTTCCTCTTAGCGCTACTCTCGGGGGGCCTGAACCTTTGCCCCGGATAGACAATCATGCTACCGCCCCATCCATCGTTAACAGCGGCCTTCTCAGAACCTGAACCTATTCACCCGCGTGAGCACATGGACCCCTATCAGCCTTGCTGGTGTGGGTCAGGCACTAAGTGGAAGTGGTGTCATAAAGGGCGAGATAAGCGCAAGCGCCCCAACATTGGAAAACTACTTGCAGATTTGAGGCGTCAGTATGTCGAGGGTTATTGCTCCCATCCAGACGCCGAGCCGGATACGTGCAGTCAAGGAATAGTTCGAGCACACACAATTCAACGCCGAGGCGGCCTTGCAGATATAGCGGAGCAAGGCCATGTAATGTCGTCAAAAGCTGGCATCGAAGATATCTTCGAAAATGGCGGAAGTCTTGAGCCTGCTGAGATAGGTGTGCGAAGTGCTTCCACGTTTAACGGCTTCTGTAGCAGGCACGACACAGAGCTTTTTCGCCCTGTTGAGAATGGTGCAGTCACGCTATCTCGCGAAAGCGTATTTCTTTTGACATTTCGCGCCATTGCATTTGAGCTGTTCACCAAGCGGGCGGCGCTTAAAGGCGTGCCCATCCAACGCGAGCTAGATTCTGGAACCCCCTTCTTCATCCAAGCCGCGATCCAGACCCGTCTCCACTACTCTTTTGAAGGTATGAAAAGAGGTCTAGCAGACTTGGAGAGATGGAAAGATCGCTATGACATAGCACTTCGCCAGGGTGATCTCTCTGACTTTTCAGTCTACGCGATTGAATTCGATGACGTTCTGCCTGTAGTTGCCTGCGGTGCATTTCATCCAGAAGTCGATTTTGACGGCTCTCAGCTGCAGATTCTCGGCAGAGGTAGTGCCGATTTCGACCATGTCGCATTCAATCTGACCACCTTGAACGGTGTATCTGTTGCCGCCTTTGGATGGTTGGGAGGGAGCGACAGCCAAGTAGCTTCGTTTGTTGAGTCGTTTAAGCGTATACCGAATGTGGAGAAGGCCACAGCTGTAATCCAGCTGGCATTTGAGCACCTTGAGAATACGTACATGCGGCCCTCTTGGTGGCGCACTATGCCTGATGAGTGGCGCAATTTTGCCTTGGAGAAATTTCGAAGCGGTATAGGTCAACCCGATGCCGAGCGAGGCCAAGATGCGCTTGCAAACAGGCCATATCCGTTCTCGACAGTAGGTGTCCGATCCACTTTATAACCTACTCCCCTGTAATCAATTTCTGACCCTCCTGCCCAGCCCCGCCGCCGCTGGCCTGGGCGGTAGGGGCTGGGGTTGGCCTGTCTCGCTTATGTCCTGGCGTCAGTCACCCCCGCCGCACTGTGCAGGGCGGCAAAGCCGCGCTCATCGAGCCAGGCATGCCAGCGCTCCAGAGCCTGACGTTTCTGTGCCTCGGCCGTGGTGTGGATATAGGTCACGTCCAGGGCCTTCAGCGCATGGTTCAGCAGCAGCTCGCCGATCAGGTAATCGACGCCCAGGTCAGTCCAGGCGGTGCGCGCGGTTTTTCTGAGGTCGTGGCTGGTCCATTGCTCGCCCGACAACGCGGTAAACGCCAACTGCGCCTGCATTTCGCTGAAGGGGCGGCCCTGCACGCCGGGGAACAGGTAGGCGCCGTCATAACCTCGGGCCACCTGGCTAGCACGATAGCGGGCCAGGAAGGCGCACACCTGGGCGGTGAGTGGCAGGGTGTGGGCTTTCTTGGTCTTGGTGTCGACGGCTGGGATATGCCAGGTCTTGCCGATCAGGTCGAAGTGCCGCCACTTGGCTTGGCGGGTTTCACCGATCCGCGTGCCGTGGGCCAGCATCAGCACCGCCAGAGCGACCGCCGTGGTTTCGTGACGGTAACGGGCGGCCCAAAACGATCCCTATGGCTCGCACTGTAACGCCGCTTACAGACCCGAAGGCGGTGCTGTCGGTGCTGCCTAGCGTCATGCAACGCCTTGCAATCGAGCCACAATCGGGCGCGCTGTCTACGTCCGGTTGGTCAACCGTCAGCGAGGTGCTGGAGTGGTATACGCATCGCGTCGCGCACGACGGCAACCTGAGCAAGAACCGAAAAGCCACGGCACGCTCGGCGGTGAAATGCCAGCTACTGCCCTGCCTCGGCGCGCTGCGTTTGGTCGAACTGAACCATGCCACGCTAGACACCAAGCTGATGTGGCCGCTGCAATCGCAATGCAGCGTGGCGCATGTGCGTTTGGTGTTCGGCGTGCTCAAGGTTGCATTCAAGCAGGCCGCGAGCCTCGGCCTGATCGGCAAGAACCCAATGGCCGACATGACCTTTACCGACTTCATCAAGACCAAGATCAAGCCGAAAGATGCGCGCTTGCGTCCGGTCGATTGTGGGCGCCTGCTGGAGCATTTCCGTCGAACCATCCGTATCCCTAAACGTATCCCTAAAAATGAGACTGTACAGGCTCATTTGAAAATATACGGGCACAAAAAAACCGGCCACATGCGCCGGTTTTATTGGGTTTCAGACTGATACGGGATCATCTGAAATCATGTCAATGGTGCCCGAAGCCGGACTCGAACCGGCACGCCCTTGCGAGCGAGAGATTTTAAGTCTCCTGCGTCTACCGATTTCGCCATTCGGGCGGCAGCGCTGTGGAAGGGCTGGACTATATACAGCCCTTCGCTTACCCGCAAGGCACGCAACACCTGCCTTGGAGAATGAAAAAAGCCTCGTAAATCAGTGATCTACGAGGCTTTTCGAATTGGAGGCTGAGGTCGGAATCGAACCGGCGTTCACGGATTTGCAATCCGGTGCATAACCACTCTGCAACTCAGCCTTAAATCAAACGAGCCGCCTTGGCGACTCGTGTAAAACTGGAGCGGGAAACGAGACTAGAACCAAGTCTCCAACCTTTTGATTTAAAAGGCTTTTCCGCAATCACTGCCTTGGCAGCGGACGCAATTATGGACTTGTTTGATGAGCCAGGCAACCCCTGCCCGCAATTTTTCTTTTGAGCCGGCTGGAGGCCGGTGACTCGCCTTGCTGCGTACCCTTCCCCGGCTCGATGGGGGCTGGGAACATATTCTTTCATTGGTGGTGCATCCCATTATCAAGTGGGGGTATTGTGCCATCAACCGCCCAACCTCTCGCGGCGGTAGAGCGTTCCGGCCGTCTGGCAGCACCAGCGATCCGGGATCACCAGGCGGGACTAAAGCCCACCAAGGAGCGTCAAAGAGGACTCTTCGAAGACGGAATCGCATGCGCCCCACTGAGGGATGCCTGCGGCCCGCCCAAGAGGAGCAGAGCAAGCACGGAGGCTATTGTATGCGGATACGTCACCTGCGCTATTTTCTGGTCGTCGCCGAAGAACTGAGCTTCTCGCGGGCTGCAGCCAGAGTTCATATCGAGCCCTCCCCCCTGTCGCGGGCCATCAAAGAGTTGGAGTCGGGGTTGGGGGTCAGCTTATTCCAACGCACGAAGGCAGGCATGCACCTGACCTGGGCTGGTGAAGTCTTCCGGGATGAAGCACGACGCATACTCAGCCTGGTGGAAGACGCGCAGAGTCGTGTCCGTGCGGCGGAGAAAGGCTACCGCGGCCGGCTGCGCATCGGCCTGTCAGACAGTCTTGCTCAGCCCTACCTGACCAAACTGTTGGCGCGCTGCCGAGAGGAAGAGCCCCTCACCGAGGTAAAAATCGTTGAAATGACCGTCAGCGAGATGGTCAAGGCATTGGTGCACGACCAGATCGATGCGGGCTTCACTGTCCATACCGAGCTTAGTGCAGGGTTCGTCAAGGAAGTCGTCTGGACCGATCGCCCCATCATTGCCATCCCGCGAAACCACCCTCTTCTCTCCTTGGAGAAAATCCCTCTCCAGGAGGTGGCTCGGCACACGCTGATTCTGTGCCATCCGGAGCTGTGCTCAGGGGGATACGACGTGATTCACCGCTGGTTCTACGAAGCGACCCTGCCGTTTCCATCGAATGCCGAGTATGTCTCCGGGCACGAACCCATGGTGATGTTGGTCGCAGCCGGCTACGGCATCGGCATTGGCCTGGCCTCGCAGATCACGCTGTACAATCACCCAGATGTGATCATCCGCCCTGTCACAGACGATGTACCGAGCACAGCGACGTTCATCACGCTACTCGATCAGCCACGCCCTGAGGCCCTCAGCCGATTCATCGACCGCGCCCGGCAAATTGGTGAGGTGACCATTGGCTGATGTGGGGGTCTCACAGACTCCGATCCGGCCCAGAGCTGACGCGTCAAGATCTTTTTTCCGTCGCTAGTCGGACCTTTAAGGTCGCCCCATCATGGAACCCGTGCCATTTCACGCGGTGCAGCGCAGCGGATGTCCGCCGAATCAGCCCCAGAAACAGATGACAGTCACGGGCATCGTCCACCAACTTTTTTGGTCACCTTAGTGACCCAGA
Source organism: Pseudomonas sp. GD04158 (assembly GCF_029834875.1). NCBI lineage: Bacteria > Pseudomonadati > Pseudomonadota > Gammaproteobacteria > Pseudomonadales > Pseudomonadaceae > Pseudomonas > Pseudomonas sp. GD04158. The sequence goes on from NZ_JAODYT010000014.1 coordinate 38,367, forward strand.
AGTGCGGACTCACCGCCTCATCCTGTGCGCAGTAGAACGCTGTGCCTTTTCGATCTTGATTACCCTCGACGCCCTATCAATAGTGCCCGCCTTGCGGGTCGGCTGGACGGCGGATGCCAAAAAGCAGTGCGAAGTTAGAACGGCCAAAGGCCGTTCTTGTAAATCAGGTGGTCAGCACGATCCGATTGTTTGATGCGCCAACGGAGTGACGCCTTTCTACTGCATGTCACCCCTTACGAGTGCTACCAAGCATAAAGGAGTGACCACTATGTCCACTGAGCAAACCGCGATTACCGAGCATCGCATCCTGCGCCGCTCTGAAGTTGAAGCCAAGACCGGCTTCAAGCGTGCCCACATCTACAACCTGATGAAGGAAGGCAAGTTCCCCAGGGCCTTGCGCCTGGGGATTCGCGCCGTCGGTTGGGACTCCGTCGAAATCGACAGCTGGATCACCGAACGCCTCAAAGAGCGCGTTTGACACGGCTCCACCACGGACAGGGAGCGGGTCATGCACGTAATCGCCATAATTTCGACCAAAGGCGGGGTCGGCAAAACGACCGTTGCCGCCAACCTGGGCGGCTTTATCGCCGACGCCGGTCGGCGGGTCCTGCTGATCGACCTCGACGTCCAGCCGACGCTGTCGTCCTACTACGCACTCACCCTGCGCGCCGCCGGCGGTATCTACGAACTGCTGGCATTCAATGAGCAGTCGCTGCCGCAGTTGGTCTCCCAGACCTCCGTGCACAACCTGGACGTGGTGCTGTCCAACGACGAGCATCAACAGCTGGGCACCCTGTTGCTGCATGCCGCCGATGGGCGCTTGCGGCTGCGCAACCTGCTGCCGCTGTTCCGGCCGCTTTACGACCTGGTGCTGATCGATACGCAGGGCGCCCGCAGCGTCATGCTGGAGATGGCCCTGCTCGCCGCCGACCTGGCCGTCTCGCCGATCACCCCGGAAATTCTGGCGGCGCGGGAACTGCAGCGCGGCACACTGCAGCTTATCGATGCCATCGCCCCCTACCGCTATCTGGGCATCCAGCCGCCGCCCCTGCATTTGCTGCTCAATCGCGTGCCTGCCGTCTCGTCGAACGCCAAGTTGGTGCAGCAGACGCTGCGGCTGATCTTTCGTGAGCACAGCGAGGTCCGGATACTGGGCACCGAACTGCCCGCGATCGAAGCCTTCCCGCGTGCGGCAACCGCGGGCCAACCCGTGCACCGGGTCGAGTACCGACGCCCGAGCGGGCGCCAGGCAGCGGCGGCGCTGGAGATCATGCGCGCTCTGGCCAGTGAGCTGCTGCCCCAGTGGCAAGAGTCGTTTGCCAGCGTGACCAGTCGCGTCGGCAGGAGGCCGTCACATGTCGAGCACCTCTGAGCGCAGCCGTGAAGATCCGCGGTTCCTGGCGCTGATCGAATTCGCCTTGCGTGAAGGCTGGCACGTCCGCCGGACGCCTGTAGGACAGCTAAAGCTCGTGAAGCCAGGCCTGCCGCCGATCTTCACGCGCTCACCGGTGAGCGACGACCAGGCAAGCCAGAGCACGTAGGGAGGCCGTCATGGCGACTGTCACGCCTGAGGAAATGGCTGGCAAATTGCTGGCCGAGGGGTTTTCCCGCTCCGGCCCTGCCGCACAGGTGTTGAGCGACCCGCTGACCGACACGCCGATGGTAGTCACGCTCGATGACCTGCGCCCCTATGAGCTTGATCCACGCTTGACGCGCAATCCGCTCTACGACGAAATCAAAACCTCCATCCGTGAGCGGGGCTTGGATGCCCCGCCACCGATTACCCGACGCCCGGGTGCCGAGCACTTCATCATTCGTAACGGCGGCAACACCCGTCTGGCGATCCTGCGCGAGCTGTGGTCGGAGACCAAGGATGAACGCTTCTTCCGCATTCCCTGCCTGTTCCGGCCGTGGCCGGAGCGCGGCGAGATCGTCGCCCTAACCGGGCACTTGGCGGAGAACGAGCTGCACGGCAGCCTGACGTTCATCGAGCGGGCGCTCGGCGTTGAGAAAGCCCGCGGGCTCTACGAGCTGGAAAGCGGCAAGGCGCTGTCGCAGTCGGAGCTGGCCAGACGCCTCAGCACAGACGGCTATCCCATCCAGCAGTCGCACATCAGCCGCATGCAAGACACCGTACGCTACCTGCTGCCCAGCATTCCCAACGTGCTGTACAACGGCTTGGGCCGGCATCAAGTCGAACGCTTGGCAGTGTTGCGCAAAGCCTGCGAGCTCACCTGGGAAAAATATGCGTGCGGCAAGGCGTTGTCCGTCGATTTCGAGACGCTGTTCCACGACGTCCTCGCCCCCTTCGATGTTCAGCCCGACAGCTTTGCCGTTGGCCGCGTCCAAGACGAACTGATCGGCCAGATGTCAGAGCTGCTCGATATCGACTACAACGTGCTGGAGCTGGATGTCGACAGTACCGAGCATCGTCAGCGTGCGGTAACCAGTCCTCCCCAGCTGCCGGTTGAAACCGCAACCGTCGTTCACCCTGGACGTGCAACCACTCCATCGCCGGATGTATCTCAGAGCAGGGATGCTGCCGCAGGTATTTCTGGAGTTGCACCGAACAAAAACACCGATTCACCAACACCGTCAGTACAGAAACCTGTACCAGGCGCTTCTCCCAGTGACCATGATCCCGACGCGCGCCTGCAGGGCCATATTGTCTCCCCCGTCGACAACACCCAGCGTCTGCAAGGCATCCAACACCTGCTCGCCGAGCACACCGGCGAGCCGCTGCCGGAGTTCGCGGACAGGGTGCTGCAGGCCATTCCGGTGCAAGCCGGCGGGCTGTTCCCGATCAGCGACGTCTGGTACATCGAGCCGGGACTGGATGCGCCCGATCGCCTGCGCATCCACATCGCTCAACTCGCCCAGGAAATCGCCGCGCAAGCTGAGCTGCTCGACTGCATCGAGGCGATCGAGACCGGCATAGGCTTCACCTGCAGTGCATCCCAGGCGGACATGTTGCCACCGGCCTTCGGTCAGGTCGTGTTGGCGTTGTTACGCACCTTGAGTCAGCCCCACACCATGGCCCCCGATCAGGACGATCGGCACCTAGAGGGCCACCTGGGGGCACTGTTGTTGGGAGGCGGTGGCAGCGACGCAGTCGCCCTTCCCCGTCTCAGCGATAACGGCTTGGTCAAGTTGTTCCGTCTGGTCCGGCTGGCACGCCGGCTATTGGATCTGGAGGCCAATCCAGATGAGGCCACCCACTGAAACAGGCCGGAGGGAACCATGTCGGCACCTCATCCGCTTAATCAAGCCGTGGTTGCACAGGCGCTGCACGACCTGCGCAACGGCCAACTGCGCCGCTGCCAGTCGATGGGTTTCAGCGAGCGGGAACTGGACGTACTCAAGCAACCAGCGCTGGTGAGCCTGCTGGCCAATGCCCAGGTGCCCTGGTGCTCCGTGACGGTCAATACGGCCGTCCTCTGGCGCCTGGTCAGCCAGATGCACGACATCGAGCAGGAGATCGCCACGATCGATCGCATGCTGCGCCTGGGGGCCAGCACCGAGATGGTCAGCAAGTTCTATGGGCTGACCCATCAGGAGGTCGCCCTGCGCCGCGACATCATTTGCCTGCCCAAGCGCCGGGGGCGGCATCCGGTGCTGAGTGAAGAACAGGAGATGGCCCTGTGGAAACAGTGGAAGGCCGGCATCACCGAGCGCGGCATCGCGCTGGATGACGACAGCACGATGCTGGAGCTGACGATGGATCTGGCCGAAACCCACGCCTTGCCCATGTCGGTGATCTGGGCGGCCATCGCAAGCTGGATCGACCAAGGCCTGGTGTAGGGCCATGGTCACGCAGGCAGGCCCCGCCGCGCTTTCAACGCTGCTCGATGACGCCCTGCGGCAGTTGCCGCCCAACCGGGAGCCCGCGCCCGCCAGCGATGGATTCCTCTACAGCGGCAATCGCCATGAAAGCGTGCCCCGCGCGCTGTTTCTCGACACGCGGCTGACGCCACTGGAGCGCAATGCCTGGCAAATCATCCGGCTCATGCTCAACGTCGATGGCGTGACGGCGTTCCCCACCTACGACCAGCTGCGTCCCTACCTGGCCTCGACGCCCTGCGCGCAGCAGGCGTCGTACGAAACCGTGGCGCGGGCGCTGACCCTGCTGCGCCTGACACGCTGGCTGAGCCTCGTGCGCCGCCGGCGCGATCCCAAGACCGGGCGCATCAAGGGCAATCTATACGTCTTGCACGACGAGCCCCTCACCCCTTTCGAAGCCATGCAGCTCGACCCCGAGTATCTGGGACTGGTGAGCCAAGCGCTCGAGCATGCCAGCAAGGCGGTGCAGCGGGTGGGCTACCGCACCCTCCAGGACATCAGCGAAGACCCATTGCTCAGTGGCCGCGTGTTGCCGACGCGGCTGCAGGTGCTGGTGCAGCGTATGGGCCAAGGCGGCGTCAGTCCTCGGGAAAGTTATCCACAGGCGAAGTCCCTCCACGAATCCGAAGAGGGTGAAAACGTCCTTCTTCGGAATGGCGAGCCGCCGTCTTCGGATTCCGAAGCAGGCACGAAAGCCAGCCAAACCGCCTCTCTTCGGAATCCGAAGCGGGACCGTACTAGTACTCGTATAGATAAATCCGTACGTACGGTATCGCGTGTGCGAGAACACTCGCATCTGCGTCTGCCTGAGCGCTTTCTGGCGCTACGCGAGGAGCAGCAGGCCGGCGCGTTGGTGGCCCTGCAGCAAGTGCAGGCTGAACAGCGACAAGCCGTGCTCGATGAATGGGCCGCGCGCTGTCGCAGCAACGAGGTGCGCAAACCGGCCGGCTACCTGTTCGGCATCATCCAGGCGGCCATTCGCGGGGAGTTCAACGCCTGGGCCGGACAGGACAAGCACCAGGCCGACGATCCGCTGCCCGCACCCCGAACGGCAAACCCCGAGGTGGTGCATACGCACCTCGCCCAGCTGCATGCCTTGTTGCACCCCAAGTGACGGTCAAGTAACCGTCCCTGGCTCTCTCTAGAACTATCCCCTGGGGATAGTTGCAACACACGGCCTTCTGGAAGCGAGCCACGCCCTGCCCTTCGCCAGCAAAGCCGGCAGACCTCGGCTGCGCTTTGTTGACTGACCGCCTTCCGTGCGCTGGCCAAGCTGGCGACTCGTTCCCCCTACGCGAGTCGTCCCCATGGCCACCGACACCTCCTTGCAACTGAATCTCGGATCACTGCGCAGTGCCATGTCGCTGACGCTGCACACCCATCACGCCTCGCGCATCTGGCACGGCCGCGCGGCCAGCGAGGGCAAACCCGGCATCGTCGGCTTGAACGGTTTCATCGCCATCGCCAACAAGATCAAGCGCGGCGCCGAGCAGGACGACCCCTACTCGGACTGGTGGATGCTGAGGCTCGAGGAAAAGCTGACGCAGACCAAGGACAACCTGCAGGCCTTGCGCGAGCAGGTCGATCAGGCCCTGGCCGACGTGCCGCCAGCCTTGTCGCTGGGCGAGAACATGAACGTGCAGCCGGTGAAGCTGCCGCTGTTCGTCAACGCGCAACTCGGCTTCCTCGCGGTGTACCTGCTGGCCGACTACGACGACCTGGCGCGCAAGCTGATCCTTGCCCACCACACCGCGCTGATCGATCGCAGCACGCTTGAGCGCTGGCTCAACGAAGGAGCGCACGCCCTGCGCAGCCTGTTCTCGCTAGCGCAGCAGTACCGCTACTCGGGCTGCACCCGGGATGACTTCGCGGCCAAGAATGCCGCAGCCAGGGCGGCCATCGAGAAACTCGGGGAACTGCCGCAGGAGGTGCTCGAAGGCACGCTGCGCTCGCGCTATGCCCCGCCGATCATCCGGCGCTCGGCGCTGGCCGCCTCGGCACCGCAGGATGTCGCGGATGCCGCGGATGCCAGTGACGACAATGCCCTGCCTGATAGCGCGGATATCACCTTGGCCGCCGCCGGCGATAACGCGGAGGCCTCCGCATGACCTCGACGCCGAGCACTGCGGCAGCCCGCCGCTTTTACCCCCTAGAACAGGCTGACTTCCTCAAACTGGAACAGGCCGCCTCTCTAAAAGGCCTTTTACAGCCTTTTAAAGGTAAGGGGGCACTTACCCAGTGGGCCAGCCAGTGCCACAGGCTGCGCGATGAGCTGATCGAACTGGCGCAGCGACGCGTCCTGGCACAGGCGAATGCCTACCCCTTCCGCCTGCTGCCGGTGGAGCTGGCCCAGCAGACCACGGGCGCCGGCACGACCTTTCTGCGCTGGCGCAAGCCGGATCGCTCGGCCATGGGCGTGGCGCTGTGGCAGGCACTGATCGCCAGCGCCACCACGCCCGATACCCTGCTCGATGACCTCTACGCCATGGAGGTCCAGCGCATCGTGCTGAACATGCAGATCAGCCTCTTGCACACGCTGGGCCGGCAGGCTCGCGAGTGCGCCAGCAAGCTGGCCCAGGCCGAATCGCTTTACCTGCAGCGCGTCCCCGGAGGCGCTGCATCCATCCGCACCACCTGTTCCAAGGAGTCACTATGAGCACGCACTTTGTTGGCGAAGGCAACATCGGTTCTGCGCCGGAGTTCAGGGAATTCCCCAGCGGCAACGACGAGCCCAGGCGGCTGTTGCGCCTGAACGTGTATTTCGACAATCCGGTCCCGACCAAGGAGGGCTATGACGATCGCGGTGGCTACTGGGCCCCCGTGGAGCTGTGGCACCGCGACGCCGAGCACTGGAAAACCCTGTACCAGAAAGGCATGCGCGTCCTGGTGGAGGGGCGCACCGTACGCGATGAGTGGGCGGACGCGGACGAGAACGAGCGCGTGACCTTCAAGATCGAGGCGCGGCGTGTCGGCATCCTGCCTTACCGGATCGATGCCGTAACCCTGAGCCCGAAATCGGCCGGAGAGCCCGCCCAGCCAGCCGAGTAATACCGCAAAAGACGTCCATGGAGCTATCCCCGGGGGATAGTTCCATGGAGTTCCACTGAGGTCCGCCGCCGCCGTGAACGAAGCTGCAGGTGATTGCACGCCGCCGGCTCTGTTCACATCCCCTGAAAGGACACCTCCCCCGCACAACTGGGGCGCTGCCGCTGCCGGGTTATATGCTGCCGCCGAGATCGCGGATGGCCATGCTGAGGGTCACTCGATGACCATCCCCACGGAGCCTGTATGCGCCTGTTCCTCTGCGAGAAGCCATCCCAGGGCAAGGACATCGCCCGTGTACTGGGGGCTGGCCAGCGCGGTAGCGGCTGCTACAGCGGAGCGGGCATCGTGGTGACCTGGTGCATTGGTCATCTGATCGAAGCGGCGCCACCGGAAGCCTATGGCGAGCAGTACAAACGCTGGTCGCTTGAGCAGCTGCCGATCATTCCCGAGCGCTGGCGGGTCGAGCCGAAAGCGGCAACCGCTGCGCAATTGAAGATCGTCAAACAGCTGGTCAGCCAGGCCAGCGAGCTGGTGATCGCCACCGACGCCGACCGCGAAGGTGAGATGATCGCCCGCGAGATCATCGAGCTGTGCGGCTATCGCGGGCCCATCCAACGGCTGTGGCTGTCGGCGCTCAACGACGCGAGCATTCGCAAGGCGCTGGGCGCGTTGAGGCCGTCGAGCGAGACGCTGCCGCTGTACGCTGCGGCGCTCGCGCGCTCCCGCGCGGACTGGCTGGTCGGCATGAACCTGAGCCGCCTGTTCACCCTGCTGGGGCGTCAGGCCGGCTACGATGGCGTACTCTCGGTCGGCCGGGTGCAGACGCCGACGCTGGCCCTGGTGGTCACGCGCGACCGTGAGATCGCAGGCTTTGTCTCGGTGCCGTTCTGGAGTATCGAGGTCAGGCTATCGACAGGCGGGCAACGCTTCCTTGCCAGTTGGGTCGCCCCTGACGACTGCAGCGACGATGCAGGGCGCTGCCTGCGGCAGGCGGTGGCCCAACACGCCGCCGATCACCTGGGCGCAGCCGGCAGCGCTCAGGTGGTCTCAGTCGCAACGGAGCGCGTGCGTGAGGCGCCCCCGCTGCCCTTCGACCTGGGCACGCTGCAGGAGGTGTGCTCGCGGCAACTTGCCCTGGACGTGCAGGAGACCCTGGACATTGCCCAGTCGCTGTACGAGACGCACAAGGCGACCACCTATCCGCGTTCGGATTCGGGTTACCTGCCCAAGAGCATGTTCGCCGAGGTGCCGGCCGTACTCGCCGCCGTGCTCGCCACCGATCCCAGCCTGCGCCCACTGTTGGAGCAGCTCGACCGTACTCAGCGCTCACGCGCCTGGAACGACAGCAAGGTGTCGGCCCACCACGGCATCATCCCGACGCTGGAGCCGGCCAACCTGGCGGCCATGAGCGACAAGGAGCTGGCGGTCTACAAACTGATCCGCGCGCACTACCTCGCGCAGTTTCTGCCGCATCACGAGTTCGATCGCACCACGGCGCAGTTGCGCTGCGGCGGCCAGACCCTACAGGCCGTTGGCAAGCAGGTGATCGTCCCCGGCTGGCACCAGGTGCTAACCGCTCCGGAGGCGGACAACACGGACGGCGAAGCGACCCCGCGCAGCCAGGTGTTGCCGGCGCTGCACGAAGGGCTGCACTGCCAGGTCGACCACGTCGATCTGAAAGCCCTCAAGACCCAACCGCCAAAACCTTACACCCAAGGCGATCTGATCAAGGCCATGAAAGGCGTCGCCAAGCTGGTCAACGACCCGCGTCTGAAGCAGAAGCTGAAAGAGACCACCGGCATCGGCACCGAGGCCACCCGTGCCAGCATCATCAAAGGCCTGCTCGAGCGCGGTTACCTGCTCAAGAAAGGTCGCGCCGTGTGGGCCTCCGATGCGGCGTGCACGCTGGTCGATGCGGTGCCCGCGGCCATCACCGATCCCGGTACGACCGCCATCTGGGAGCAGGCCCTGGACATGATCGAAGCCGGTGAGATGACGCTGGAAACCTTCGTCGCCAAGCAATCCACGTGGATCACCCAACTGGTGCAGCAGTACCGCGCGGCCACCCTGGCCATCAAACTCCCTGAGGGCCCCGCCTGCCCGCTGTGCGGCAGCGCCACCCGCCAACGCACCGGCAAGAGCGGACCGTTCTGGTCCTGCTGCCGCTATCCCGATTGCAAAGGCGCCCTGCCCATCGAGAATGGCCGGCAGGCCGGTGCCAAGCGCAGACTCTCACGCAAGCCGCGGCAGATGCCGAAATAGCTCGCCGACCCCGCCCCCATCGTATCGACCACGGTCGATACGCACACCTCGCGCCCCGCGAGGAACCCAGCACGCCTTCTCCTTCTGCAACGCGTGCCCGTCACCCGCATCGCTGGGTCGACGGGAAGGCTGACTCATCCTCCGTCCGTAATGCACGAACAGCTTGATCTGCTGCGTGTCGCGATGAAGGGTCCCCTGGTGCCTTGCCCTGATAGCAGGACGAGGCTCCAGGAGACCCTTCGGGTCGAATGGTATTCAGTGCCGGCGCCCACCGGCGAAACAACGGGTTCCTTTTGTGCGCGGATGCGTGCCAAAGGATGTCGGCCCCAGCCACGACACGGGTCGAGTGCAATCGCTGCGTAGCAGATGGCTTTGACGACGGCCACGCCCTACCTCAGCGCACAGGTGGTGTCTTGCTCGATAGCCGAAGGCCCAGGCCTTCGGTGCCTTTTCTCCTGCCTGCCCAGTGCGCCGACGCATCGTCGCCGAGCCAGCGACTCAATTGGCCGCCCCCTCAGCTCAACTGACAACGAGGGCTTTCCCTGCAGCACAAACGCGAGTGCTCCGGCCGCTCGCAAAACCTGGAGGCCACCAGTTTCCCATTTCCCGCTGACTCACCTCCCCTCGCCGCTCGAAGCTGCTCCCATGCGTCGTCGACCTCGGTCGACACCATGCCCGCAGCATGGGGCCTCGGCTGCACCGCGGAATCTTCCGCGCCGCCCCAACCCGTCCGCTCCGCACCGCCTTGCGGACGAACGCCGGCCAGGCGTCGGTGCCTCGCTCCATCTCTGTCAGGAGGTTCTTCCATGTCCTTTAACCCTCCCGCGTCGCCCAGTCCCACCCAGGCCCAAGCCGAACCCATCGGCTACCTGGCCCTGACCTACGTGAGTCAACGCCTGCCCTTGCAGGTACGCCAAAGCGCCGCCGGCTACTTTATCGGCACTGCCGACCACAACGGCCCGGTCTCGCGCGAGTCCGTCGAGTACTTCCGCTCATACGAAGCTGCAGAGCGGGCCCTGAGCACAGGGCACTGGCAGCAGCGCCTCCATCCCTGAACCCTACCCATCGGGAGACCATCATGAATCAGTCTTTACCCCCAGACGTCCTTGATCAGATCGCGCGGGAAATGCTGCATTTCGACAAGGCCCCTGCGGCATTTCTGCAGGCATGGAAACGCGGTGTCCAAATCGCCGGTGCCGAGTGGTTCGGCGATGGCACTCGTGCCGGGCTGCAGCAGGCCACGAGCAAATGGGAACTGCGGCCGAATGTGCAGCGACTCAATGAGGCCCTGGGCGTGTTGAGCAGCGGCCAACGGCTGTTCCTTGCCGCGATGGTCAGCTTTTACAACGCCAGTGAAGGCGGCGCGATGCTCAAACGCTGCCAGTTCGAGGGGCTTGCCGATCTTGGCGGTCTCGATTTGGAACGCCGCAAGGTCATCGCCGAGCTGGTACTCCACTATGACGGCTGGTGAGCCTTCGGCGTTCAGCCTCACCTTTCCCAGCCCACGAGGGACATGCGCCCCTCGGGGCATTGTCCCTCCGCCTTTTTCGACAGGAGCGGCACCATGAACAGCCCGATCAGGCCTTTGACTCGTGATCTGGTTCAGTCCCTCGTGAATGGGGCGGGCTGAACCAACAGGGTTGGTGCTAGACGCAGCGAGCGCTCTGGCTTGGCTGAGCAGCGCATGCGTAGGTGGATGGTGGTTGCGACATCAGCCGGCACCAGGATACGGGACATTGTGCTGGTCTCGCAGGCACAGTACAGGCAGAACTGAGCGCCCGGCGGGCTCAGCAGGCAGCACGCCGAGCATTCGACGGCCTGCCCGCCCCACTCTTGGGCCGCGCGAAGAATCTGGTCCACAATGAGATCCTCGCGCCGCTGGCGAGCGCTCCGGCCATCCTTGGCAGGTATGTCAGCGTCACGCTGGGCCGCGGCAGCCGCCAACTGAACCTCCCTGTGCGCCGCGAGCGCGTTAGCATGTGTGGTGACCTTGGCCTCCTGTTCTACTCGGCGCGCGTCCTCGATCGCCTGCAGGCGACCCCGTTCTTGCTCCCACTGGCCGTTGTATGCGACGACATCAGCCGCCAGATCCTTGGCAGCGCGCTGTGCCAACATTTCCCCGCGCAGAGAACGAATCCAGGACTTGGTGCTTGGATCGGACAGAACCGCTCGCTCGAATGTTGCCGGGTCGTTGATCTGCTCAAGGCTGAGACCACTGAGGTCTATTTCTATCGAGGAAGCGACGATGTGAGCGAGGCGCTGGTATCGCTCATGCTCAGCCCGTGGCGATACCTTGATTCGCACGATCAGTTGGCGCCCACCTGCGGTAATAACCGCGTGCGCCACTACCTCACCGAGATCCACGAACCGCTCCACCGTGTCGGCGGTGATGGCCGCCGGCTGAAAGGTGACGTCGCGCAGCAGGGTGTGCCCAGAGGTGGTCGTTGCGCTGATTTGGCGGGAGAAGGCTGGGAGCGTCAGACGCTGCTGGGCGACAATCAGGGCGACCGCCGCGCGGCGCACCCCGTCCTTGTACCCGCGAACGCAGTCTTCGGCCTGGGCATGCCGAAAATGGGGGATGACTTTCTGGCCCCGGTTAGCGGCGTTCAACGGCTTCCGGCACCCCGGACAGACGCAGTCGCACGCAAGCCCGTTCGCAACCTCGAAGGCCCGCAACAGAACGCCATCGCACTCACCGAAGGGGATCTTGGCTTCTCGCATACTCCTCACCTATTGGTGCGGTAACCTCACAAAGAAAAGCCAGGCAATGCCTGGCTTTTCTTCTCTAAGGATTCAGCCTTATTGCAGCCACCCGTCTACTGTCTGAGCTCCGTACTGCTCTTTCCAGGCCTTCAGCACTTTGTGGTTGCCGCCTTTGGTCTCAACAACCTCACCGGTATCTGGGTTCTTATAGACCTTGACCTGTCGCTCGCGGCGCTGGCCACGCACAGCCGGAGCTGGGGTAGAAGTACGATTTGCTTGCGGATCCAGAACAGCAATGATGCCACGCAGGTTTACACCGTAATCCTCCATCAAAGCGCGAAGCTTTTGCTCGAACTCGATTTCGCGCTTCAGCTCGCCATCATTCTTCAGAGCATCGAGCTGCTTGAGTTGAGCGGCGAGCTGGGCTTCAAGGGCTTTGAATTCTGCGAGTTTGGACATTAGATAGGCCTTATTAATGAAAAAGCATCCACAGCAGTATACTTGTGATTTTCGCCCCCTGCCAAGACTACTTTAAGAACGAGCTAGATATCGGCGCGTGTTGTTAAGTCGAATATCGAGGAGCTTTCGTTTGCCCGCTCTCGGCCAGGAGCAGACAGTCAGCCCAATAAATATTTCCCCTTTGGGCTGCATGGAGCGCTTACGCCGAATCGACCTTGGTAGTACGGTGTGCTGGAGTCGCTTCCACATAAATAATCACGCCATGTTCAATGTCGATCAGGTAATTTGTGGAGTAGGCAAAGTAAGCCGGGCCGCCTGGCGCTGCTGTCCTCCCGGTGACTGTCCCATCATGCTGCCCCCGCGCTCGCTCACAGAGCAATTCCGTCAACAGTATGGGGGCGCAGCTACTTTTTTAACAGAATGGGCCAGAAGCGGTTCTTCGTAATGTCGGTGCAAAGCTAAATCTTTTTGAGGTCTGCCATTCGCACCCGGCTTAATTTATATTGACAAACATTTTTTGATGTATTTCAAATTAATGGACAGACAGGCTAAATATTAGCCCACGCATAATGCCAGTAAATCGAAATACTAGGTCCATTTAATTTTTGATCACAGAGGAGCCGATTTTTCCCTCCGTGGCAAGGTGCTAATTGAGGAGTGGCTCTACTGGCGCAACCACGCCAAATTTCTCCAACTGTAAAAATTTTGCCCCAAAAATTTCGGCCGGAATCTTACGTTGTAGAAGCCTGAAAAAGTTCTCGTCATGCGTAGATATGATAACTTGCTTGTTGAACTGAAGGCAGATACTACGCAGCAGATCAATGGTAGAGAGTATGTTGATAGAGTCCATCGATTGAATAGGGTCATCGATCATAATTACGTCAATGGGCTTGCCCTCATCGTCTGTGGCATGAAGCGCGCTTGCCAAAAAAACACTTAGACTGAGAATGTTTGACTGAGCAGCGCTGAAGTAAAGGATTGGGGAAATCAATACCCCTTCTTCATCACTAACGACAATGTTCAGTCCGGGGTTGTCAGAGTCAAAGTCAGACTTGAATTCTACTTTTTTAAAGGATGGATGCGGATCAATCTTCTTGTAGATGACATTTATAAGATCTTCATAGAAGAAATTATTAATCAATGTTTTCAGCTGCTCGACCACAGCAGACCGCTCAGCTGCCAAGAGCGTATCAACCTGGATTCGTTGATCCAGTTTCACTTCAAGCTCGGTTAACTCACTCTGGAGAGCAAGGCGTTTGATATAGGGCTTGAAGGACGACATCAGTTCCAGCAGTAGCTTGAAACTGTTCGCGGTTTTCTCAAGGTTATCGGTGCGTAAGCGACGGATCTGGAGCTCACTGCTGATGAGTGCTTTGATCTGCTCTAAATCATCGTCTATGCGAAGAACAATAAGAGCAGCGAGACTTTCATAAAACGCGTTAATAGCAGACTGAGCACGAGCAAGCTCTAGATCAAGTGCTTCTTTCTGAGACCTAAGATCGGTAAAACTTAGCCACGTCCCATCGGAAATCATCTTTTGATGGAGTGCGTTGCACTGAGTCGTCAGCTCGTCAGTTATGGTCTTGGCGTTAGCAAGTTGAGATTCGAGCTTGCTCTTTTCAAGCTGGCAATGCGCACTTAAATGGACTGAGCTGATACCGTTATTGATGAGGTAATTGGATACAAGCAAATACGACGCTTGAGACTTTATGTCATTAGATTCCGTTCTCAGTGCTTGCAGATCCGAATCCACCTGTGAAACTATCCGATTGAGTTGAACGATCTCTTCAGTCAATTCAGTTTGGCGACTTAGCAAGCCGGAGCTTTTGAATGAAAGCTGAGCGATCTCCCCCTGAGCGCGGGTTAAGAGTTCATCCTGCGCAAGACTCCACACAATCTTGTCGAGCTCGCTAATTCTATCCTCTAATGCACGTTTTTCCACCTCCAAATCAGACTTTTCACGAGTAACTTGAACGAGTCTGTTATTCAACTCTGTTGATTTCACTCGGAGATCGGCCAATTGCCGTACGTGCGCTTCCTCCGCAACTTGCATGATAGATTGCACCTCTTCCAGCAGCTGCTTACGACGTGCTTCAGACTGTGTTAGCAGATCGGCGTTTTCCTGACTAAGCCGCGACAATAAAGTCTGGGCTTTAACCTTCTCCCTGAGTTGGTTCGCGTCTTCGTGAGGTGCGCTGCACAGCGGGCAAACATGAGACGGCCATGCGCTGAGGTACTCAAGGCCAGCAGAAATTAAACGTTCATGAACTCCCATCTGGTCTGCTAAAGCCGTTTGAGTGGCATGTACAGCCTTGTCGTGAGCATCGATGGATTTCAATTCACTAAAACATCTAGTCAAGCGCTCAATCTTTTCTTGGTCTAGATATTTAGTACCTTCAGCTCCAGACAAGACAAAGTCAACAGTGACCTTGAATCCAGACTCCCGATTCAAGTTAACAATAATCTCATCAGATTTCGATTTATCCAGGCGGATCGCTAACTCTTTCTCAGCAATCTGCTGAGCAATAACTTCGACTCGCGCACGCTGGCTCACTAACTCCGCATAAATCGGGCCTGAATTATTAATGGAGTTTCTTAAAAATGCAGTCCGATCATCAACAGCTGTGAGTTCCTGTTTTGAGTCATCCAAGGCTTTCGCAAGCCCTGACAGCTGAGCACTATGACTCGTACGGCTGTCCTCGAGCGCTTTTTGCTTCTGGGTGATTTCCTGGAGGCGTGATTCAAATTGCAGGTATGCCCCGGAGTGATTACTCACATCAACAATACTTGCAACGCGCTGACTAGCTTCTTGGAGATCACTTGCACTCTTTGCTTGACTGCTCAGAAGCTCTTGATAATTTTCAGAATCCTTGACGCCTTGGGAAAGCCGCGCGAAGTTAATTTTTTGATCTAATATAAGTTTGCTATGTAACTCTATTTCAGGGATTTTTGCCAACCTATCGACGAGGGTATCAATAGCCCGAATATTAGCCTCCTGCTCAACGCTTAACTCATGCTGTCTGGAGATAAGGCTTGCATTCAGTGCATGTTCCGTTTGAGCGGAAAAATTCTCATCAGCAAGCAAGATGTTCTCACCAGCAGCGTTCAGCTGTGACGCCAGAGTATTGAAACTCTCAAAGATGGATGAATCAACAGGCTGATTCAGCTCGGAGATCATCGCCTCACGCTGGCTGTCGAGGGCCTGCAGCTCGACCTTGTTGTCAACGATAAGCGCTGTCAACTCCTTGCGGGCCTTTTCAGTCTCCCCGCCGAAGCTGTCCATGAACTTCGTATAGCGTTCTTTCGGCTTCGATTCCCGCAGAAACCTATCGATCTCATCTTGGCTCAGAATGACACGTCGAAAATACTCATTCTCACGCTCCTTATCTCCAAAGCGCAAATCTCGTCCATTTGAGCGGATGTTGCCTAATTGTCGTGCAAAAGGATCAGGTCGTGTAGTCGACACGACTACCCGAGTTTTAATTTCTTTGTCGACGTATTTGTTCCGAAGGATTTCCTGACCCTTATTAACATCCTTAGTCACGCGGGCGGCATTTTCAAAATTGGCCCTATTGTAGTCTCCACCTAAGCGCTCCAAATGGTTCGTAACAGCCCACTCGACCGCATCATAAAATGAGCTCTTACCAAAGCCATTGGGTGCGAATATCGCAACAAAATTAGCAGGGACATCTGCAGCATTCGTGAAATCAAAAGTCCCTTCTGATTTAATTTTATAAGCGCGAAACGCTTCAATCTCAACCTTCTTGATTTTCATTTTTATTTAGAAATTCCATGATGCTATTTATCATTGATGCGCGCTTTTCTTTGGATTCAGCCTTTTGATCCAATGGAGCGCCTCGTACAAACTCTTCCAAAGACAACAACGCTTTTCGGGGCTCATTGACGCGCGAATCCAGTGTCAAGTCAGAGCCTAAAAGATGCTCTTCCAGATATACACCGACTTGCTCGTGCATGGGCAAGCTGGGAAGCCCATCAATAATTATTTTGCGAGCAGTGTATTTATTATTTTCGATTTGATACTTATCCCAAATCGGCACTCGGTCGTTAGTCATAAAGGCTATATACACGTTCCATGAAGCTAGGTTTCCTAGAGGCTGGTGATGGACCGAAACGAGATTTTGGATCACCCGCCAATTGGCTACTATGTCCGATGCCTGGCTGCATAGGCATGCGATGCAAGAAATATATGATAGTGAATCATCTGACCGATACATGAGAAACTCAATGTCTTCAAATTCACTATTGAGGAACTCAAAATCGTAGTCTCTAAGTAATAATTTCATTCAGCTTATCCCTGAACATCTGCAACTGGTCCCTGCCTGGAGCCAAGCCTCGGTAGTCAAACTCGTTATCAATGACACAGCTTCTACGCAGCCCTTCTAGATGAGTCAGCCTATAGCTGGTACAGATTGAGCTCTCAACCTCATCAATGGAGAACGGGCCTTGGCTCGGGACAGTAGCAATATTGTTAATCACGTTCTTAAGCAGAAAATCCGGTGGGAGAGGCTTTGCTGCTGCATCAGGCGAGGCGACCACAAGGGTGCCGTTTATGTCGAGTAGTCTGCGTGCTATTCTAAGAATCTCATCCAAACGGCCTATCCAGTTCGAGCTATCGCTGGTGTACAGGAGACGACGCTTCTTTTCAATCCCTGTGATATAGTCATTGTCGGCAACTCCTGCACCATCCATGAGCGCAGAAATCACAATAAACTCTAAATAGGCAATCCATAACTCACGTGCCTCCAGCTCACTGGGGGATCGGTCATCCATTAGAAGCTGGGCGTCATACTGATTCCTTATTTCATAAGGAGGCGGCATTCCGCTCGCGATTAGGGATTCTGCGAAATCATTCAAAGCCGCTTTTAAATACTGGACGTTATTGGGATCAATAACATTGAAGGCGAAAATCATATCTCGAATTTCTGAGAAGCATTCCATGTACGCCGGTATCATTGGTGCGCTTGAATGCATGGCGATAAGCTGGTTGTACCTTACGAGACTGTAACAGTCCACGCGACCAAACTGTTGATCCAATCGACTGGCCTCCATTTCGAATTCCACGCCGACGAGGTAAGGGCAACCGTTATTTACATGATACACCCCGCCACCAGACATGCCCTGGATTACGTCCTTACCTGGAATACCTGTTAATGCCAGTGTTATGAGTTCATCAACTACGCTGGCTGAGTGGCCACTCCAATGTTTAATGGGCGTTGAACTTGTCCTTTCGGTTTCTGGTAGGCCCACTAAGGTAAGATTGGCCTCATGTGGCAAGTGTGAGGCGATCCAAGTTTTTTGCGACAGCCCTGGCTGATGAGTGATTTTCAATATGGCGCAATCTAAGGGTTCCTTCTCACCTACCTTTGGAAAGACCAACACATCCAACACTTCAATCGCATTCCCATTATGGTCTTTCACCGTATTGAGGGCTGCTTCTGCGACAACGGCGTGCCCGGCCGTGAGTACATAGGAATACTCCTGCGTCATAGCGCTCACCAGAACACCACTGCCGTCATTTACCATTACGCAGTATGACTGCATAATCTCCGAAGCTGTCTTATTGGTACTTAATGTCATCATTGAGTGCTTCTAAACGGGAGGAATACTCCTTGACCTCATTAGCCAATAGCAGTGAGGCGATCACGTGATCATAGTTGAAAAGCACCTTGCCCTGTGTGGACTTAATTATTCTGGCAATTGTCCTTTTGTTTGGGAGGCCGTGCTTTGAACCATCAGTGGAAACTATATAAATTGGAGCATCTAGCATCTGCAATAACTCACTACTGGTATTGTATTGACTTCCGTGATGCGACAACTTGACCAGATCCAACTTAAGCTTATTGGTTTCGCTACATCCCAATTCCCGCAAGCTTTTAGACACCACATCATCGTGAGCATCACCCAGGAAAAGCATGCGCTTATCATCAGCTTCGAGTATGAATGCAATTGAGCTCCCATTGTAGATGGAGGCATCTGACTGAAACTTATCATCTTGCCAGATATCTTCAAGCGACAACTTATAGTCATTGCTATGGGCTGAGGTTTTACCTGAGTCAACTTCCGCAGGCCATACATGCAGAAGCTTTTCAAGCTGCTCCCCCCCAGGAGATAGTATCTTGAGCTTGAAAGGCCCGGCCTCATGGATCTGTCCTGCCATTATAAGCGGAGCACGAACGCAGCCAATCTTATCGAGCAGTTCTTCCAAGTCTTTTCCTTGACTTACCGTTGTTTGGGGGGAGTTATCAAGTAGTTTAATGTTATTCTCGGGTATTTCGGGCGCATCAAAGTGACGAGTAATCAATCGGGATGAATTAAACCAGATAGATTTGACCATTTGGCCTAAATAACCTGGCTTTTCAAATGCCTTGATCAGGCCATGGATATGATCGTCATCAATGTGTGTGAGGATCGCTAGATCGATTTGCTGCCGCTTGGCCTTCAAGTCATCGAGGGTTGCGCATAGCGCTCCAGCGTAGAGCTGTCGCGGCCCATACCTGAAGGTTGTGGAGGTTCCACCGTCTATCAGGAGATTGAAGACACCGTTAGGCCCATCGTGGCTGACGAGAATGCAGTCTCCATGCTTCGCTTTGAGGACGCGGACGGTGATAGACATCAGAACTCCCTGTCGCTGCCTGACCATGCCAGACAGTCAGAATGCCAGTAGCATAGGTCGTACGCGGAAAACCTCCAAGGGAACCGTTGAAACCATTTCTTGGCGTCTGGTAACCGATAGAATCCCCCCTAGGAAAAGGTGACAGATTTATTTTTCGGAGAGCGCGCTTTGTGCGTTTGATCGTTCCCACGCTCCCCGTGTGAACGCCGCTCTCGACGCTCTAGCGTCCACCTGCAAACAGTGGCGTCCAGAGCGGTGACGCAGAGCGTCACATGCTTGCTCCCACGCGGGCACGTGGGAGCCATTGGGGAAAAGGGACAGATTTATTTATTGGGAGACTGACCGCTTCTGGCCGGTTGTTGCCTACCGCGACCGATAGCTGTGGTTCGACTTCGGCCTGTCACGACCGGCAGCTTGTAACGATGGCCAACTGGCTGAAAGAACACAAGCAACATACCCCACCAACCCTCTCCTACTGCGACGGCTGACTAATACGGTCGCCGGCAGTTGCCAATTCCCCATGGCCAAGGGGGTCGCGTAGCACCAACCTCCCCCTCATGTTCCGCTGACGCCGTCAGCGACATGCCAGGCAGCTTCGGTCTTCAGGCTGCCCGCGGTTCCTCCGTGTGACCGAGCCCGTTCGCAGCGCATCCCTCGCGCGAACGACTACCGGCTTGTCGGTAGTGGATGCAGATCTTCCTCAACCCACCGCGGGGTTACGCACCTCCCCGCTCTGGGTCGGTGTGTCTCCGTGCTTTTGTTCCCAAGTCAGGAGATTCACCATGACCAGCACTACCTCCAACCCGAAGTCGTACTTCGACATCCATACCTCGGGTATCGGCTACATCCAGCGCGTGCGCGAAGTACAGGTAAAGGGTGGCCGCAAAGCCACCTCATTCCTCGCATGCACAGTAGCGGCGCTCGTTGGGCCGGCACAAAACCCGACCCGGCGCTACTTCGACGTCCGGGTTTCCGGTGCTGAAGCCAAGCAACTCGTCCAGCCCTACATCGGTATCGATGATCCCCAGCAGCGGCCGCTGGTGCACTTTCGTCTCGGCGACCTGTGGATCGATCCATTCCGTCGTCCCTCGGGGGATCCGGCGGCCAGCATAAAGGCCCGGCTGCTCAAGGCCGAGCTGCTGGAGCGCAGCGCTCTGGACGAAATCGAGTATCACGAGCTGCTGACCCGCGGCATCGGCTATTTGAACAGTCCCAGGATGATCCCGAACGGCGGTGATCCATTTCTGTCGTGCTCCATCGCAGCCCTGGCCGGCCCGGTCGACGACCCCGAGTATCGCTATATCGAGACCACCGTCGCCGACGACAGCGCCCAGCACCTGGTGCAGCGCTGCATCCAGGCCGTTGAAGCGAAGAAGAAGGTGCTACTGGCCTTCACGCTCAACGACATGAAGGCCGAGGCCTACGTCCGCAGCAAAGGCGAGCACGCCGGTGAAGTGGGCGGCAGCCTGAAGTCGAAGCTGATGCGCATCGGCCTGATCAAGGTCGATGGTGTGCAGGTCTACCCGCTGGAGTCCGCAGCGACCGCATCCGAAGACGCCCCCGCGTCCGACGAGACGGTTCGCGCCGAGGACGAAAGCGGTGTTCCACAACCCACCGTCGCCACTCCGGCCCCTGTCGAGGAGTCCGCGCAGGTGGCTTCGTTCTGACTAGCAGGGCCTGCTTCTGGCCCTGCCCCTTCCTCTCCCCCATGCCCCGGCACCTCGGTGTCGGCGGCATACGCACCACCTCCCATCATCGCCTCCCCCTTCGGAGCTTTCTTCATCCCATGCAATCAGCGCGTCGGCCTTCGGGCCGCGCATGCGATTGCCGCCATTCTCAAGGAGAACGACCATGCAACTCGCCTCTCGTTTTGCTCCTCGCTCGCCGATTCTGCGCGCCGATCATCCGCTGTCCGATGAGCAGATTCGCGCCGTGGCACCGTCGATCTTTGCCGATACCCCGCATGAGAGCCGGTCGGAGCGCTACAGCTACATCCCCACCGCGTCGGTACTCGCCGAGCTGCGCGAAGAAGGTTTCCAGCCGTTCATGGTGTGCCAGACCCGCGTGCGCCACGAGGACCGCCGCGAATTCACCAAACACATGATCCGCCTTCGCCACGCCAGCCAGATCAACGGCAACGAAGCGAATGAAATCATCCTCCTCAACTCGCACGACGGCACCAGCAGCTACCAGATGCTCGCCGGCATGTTCAGGTTCGTCTGCCACAACGGCTTGGTCTGCGGTAACACCGTCGCTGATGTCCGTGTGCATCACAAAGGCAATGTCGCCGAGCAGGTGATCGAAGGTGCCTACGAGGTCCTGCATGGCTTCGAGCAGGTGCAGGCGTCGCGCGATGCGATGCGTCTGATCACCCTGGACGAAGGCGAGCAGGAGGTCTTGGCCCGCTCAGCACTGGCGCTCAAGTACGACACGCCCAACCAGGTGGTGCCGATCACCGAGGCGCAGGTGCTGATGCCCCGACGCGTCGATGACCGCGGCAGCGACCTGTGGTCCACCTTCAATCGCATTCAGGAGAACCTCGTCAAAGGCGGTTTGAATGGACGCAACGCCCGTGGCCGTCGCCAGAGTACCCGGCCGGTCCAAGGCATCGATCAGAACGTGCGGCTCAACCGCGCACTGTGGATGCTCGCCGAAGGCATGCAACAGCTGAAGGCCTGAGGCCAAGCGGACTACGCCCCTGGGCGTGGTCCGCTGTTCCGCTCACTCAATGGATGCCTAGCATCCTCACTCTCATCGCAAGGAGATCCGCCATGGCCGCTTCAGCCGCCCTGCAGCTACCTGCATCCTCCATCGTCGTTCCCGGCCAGCTCACGCTGCGCACCATTCACGGCCGTAACGGGCCGTTCAACGTCGGCCGCCTGGTCACGCCCATCGGCAAGTTTGCCGTCAAGGACGCGGAGTTGGAGCAGTACCCCGAAGGCAAGTACGACGGGGAATTCGTCATTCACTACATCGACTCCAAGGCTTATCCCACCTGTGATGGCATGCGCTTCGAGATCCGCGCCAGTCTGGGCGGCATGACGCTTTCGGGCATCGACAAACTGAGCAAGGCCGAGGCCCATGCCTTTGCCACCCAGGAAGTCGATCCACTGGACGAAGAACTGGCCGCGCAGCCGCTGACACCGGCGGCAACGCCAGCACCAGCGTCCGCTCCCGTGCGGGCATCGACGGATCCCTTGATCGATACCAGGCCCTTCGGCGTGGATGCGCCCGACGCTGCGGTCGCTGCCTCCGGCAGTCCCGACAGCGACGATGCCGCTCTGTTCGGCCTGCTGTGGCCGTTGGGCGAGTCGGTGAAACTGGATTCGACCATCGACCGCCGCACGCTGCGTCTACAAATCGCTCGCCTGGGTGTGCTGGGTTACGCACTCGACTTCAAGTCGCAGCAATGGAATCGTCAGCCTGACCAACAGGCTGCGTGATCTGCCTCGCCGCATCCGCGGCGTTTCATCCACCCGCCGGGGTTCCTTACCCCACGCGGGGGGGCTCCGGCTTTTCTGGAGGACTCCAGCATGCCAACCACCGCCTGCAATACCCCCTCACACCCCATCGGGGATACCCACTCTGCGCTCGATGAGCAAGCCTGGCTGGCGGTCTGCAACACGGCAGCCACACAAGCCAGAAAGGGTTGCGGCCTGTCTTACGACTACTACGTCGATCGCTTCAGTGCAGCGATTGATACGCACATTGATCAATTGCCCGCATGCCAGCGCGTACAGGCTCTGCAAATAGCCACAGAGGAATGGGGTTACGCGACACCTGCCGAGAGGCAGGAAACCCAAAACTGGAATACTGAACACGGCTATTGCGCGCACGGAATCGAACTGGGTTATTGCCCGGTCGGTTGCGGCTCGTAATCGAGAGCTGGCTGGGCCGAGGCGCTTCGTTGCAGCCCACACGCCCAGCAGCTCGAGCCGCAATATTGCGCCTCCCTTCATCCCCCTCGGGGCAGCACCTGCCTCCAGGCGGTGCTGCCCCCTATCCATCGAGGACATCACCATGCCTGCGCTTTCATCGCCCACCACGCTGTATCGCATCGACGAGTGCGCCGACCTGATGGCCGACGCCTGCATCCGTGACGAACAGGGCAACCTGATCTTCATCTCGGTCTGGGCGCGGGATACCGCGATCCAGCAGTTCCTGGCCCGGCTGACGCTAAGCCATGACGAGGATGGGTTGGACCAGTTCCACCTCATCACCGAGCAAGGGGGCGCAGTCCCCGTCTTCATCGGCACGGCCGAGCGTTTGGAAAAACGCCTGACCCGCGCCTATCGCCGCACGCTGTTCGGCTCGATGGTCAACCTCTGGCTGTTCGACCGGCGCTGCGTACGGCCCGACAAGAGCACGGCCAGCGCACTGGCGCTGCTGCCGCGAGCGGTAAGCGATCCGACGTCACGCCTGTGGCAACTGGTCAGGGACACCTGTCCGCTGCCGTTGCTGGATCACTGGCAAGCACCGGTACTGACCCTGCTGCGAGATCACAGCATGCTCCAGGAGCTGCCGGTGGCTCTCGGCCCCCTGCGCGGACTACGCCTGCAGCTGGACGTTCCAGCGCTGACTGACGCGCTGGGCGAACTGATCCGCCGCGGCGTACTTACCGCCTACCCGACACGGCAGCCGGCAAGCACTGAGCTGTCGCTACAGGCCGTGGCCTGAGGTTCCTCCAACGAATACGTCCCCGTACTCGCCCTCCTTAATCCCCGCCAATCAGGAGACTCCCATGGCCCTCATGTTCCCCAGGCTCGCACGGAATTTTGCCAAGAACGGCTACTACCCGACCGACGAAGCCACCCTCGAACGCGCGCTCAGCGCCCTGATGCCCAGCGATGGGCCGATGTGCATTCTCGATCCTTGTGCCGGCGAAGGCATCGCCATTGCAGAAGCCGCGCATGCCCTCGGGCGTGATCAGACCACCGCCTATGCGGTGGAGTACGACCTGGAACGCGCTAACCATGCACGGCGGCTGGTCGATCACTGCCTCCAAGGTGATTTGATGGATGCGTTGATCGCCCGGCAGAGCTTCGGCCTGCTGTGGCTCAACCCGCCCTATGGCGACTTGTCGAAAGATGCCAACGGCACTATCGGCTACGACGGCAGAGGCCGCGCCAGGCTGGAGAAGCTGTTCTATCAGAAGACGCTGCCGCTGCTGCAGTACGGCGGCATTCTCGTTTTCACCCTGCCGTCCTACGTGCTCGACCCGGAGCTGGTTGGCTGGCTCACCCGGCACTTTACCGACCTGTGCATTCACCGCGCGGTGGACACGCAGTTCAAGCAGGTCGTGGTGTTCGGTCGCCGTATCCGCCAGCGCGAGCTGGTGGGCGACGAGGTGAAATCCATCCGCACCCGGCTGCTGCAAATCGGACAAGGCGAACTCGATGCGCAGGAGCTTCCAGCCGAGTGGCCGTTGCTCCCCTACGTCGTCCCCACGGCCTCGGGCGAGCCCGAGCACTTCTATCGCATCAGCATGGAGCCGGCGCAGTTCGCCGAGGAAGTGCAGCGCCTACAGGGTCTGTGGCCGTCGTTCGAGACGCATCTCGGTGCCGCGCAGCAGTCCTTGCGTGCCCCGGCGCGTGCCTTGTCCCACTGGCACCTGGCGTTGGCCCTTGCGGCCGGCGCGATCTCGGGTGTGGTGCAATCCAAGAATGGCCGCGTCCTGGCCGTCAAAGGCGACACTCACAAGCAGAAAACCACCAGCACGGAGTATCGCGAACGCGACGATGGTTCCATCGCCGAGACGCGCATCCTCACCGACAAGTTCGTGCCGGTGATCCGTGCCTGGGACCTGTCCCCCGACTCGGCCACGCTGGGCCGCATCATCACCATCCACTGAGTCCATCCGGCGCTTTAACGTCCTGCCATACTCATCTCACAGAAGGCGCAACGCCTTCGTTTCGCGTCTGCGCAAGCGGCCTGGCCGCTGGTACACCTCTCGTTCACCTGCCCAGAGCAGCGATCTGATCTGATCTGACGGCAGGCAATGGTCTTCATCCACCCCATCGGGACATGGCTCCCGACGGGGCCGTGTCCTGAGCATTCCACCCAAGGAGTACATGCCCATGGCACACCAACCGACTCCCCTGCTGTTCGCAATAGGCACATTGATCTTCAGTCCCGGCATCGACCGCCTCATGCGGGAAGGCCGTCTTGATCCCCTGCCGTACTTCCAGCGCCACACCCGTGGCGATTGGGGTGACGTCAGCGATGCGCAGTGGCAAGCGAATAACGCCGCCCTGCAATCGGCTGAACGGCTCGAATCGGCCTACGTGGTTCACCGTGAACTGAGCCTCTGCATCGTCACCGAGGCAGACCGCAGCGCAACCCATATCTCGCTGGTATCCGAGCACTGACTCGGCCGTCAGCGTTTCTCTCATCCCCGGGGCATGTCATCGCCCTCTGGGGCAGGTGCATGCCCCGTTTTCATTGGAACATCACCATGTCCCTTGATCTTGAAAACCTTCCCGATACCGACGTGCAGGGCGACCTGCTCGAAGCCGCGGACGCCCCTCTTACGCTTAGCCTGCAGGACTTCGTGTCCGAGTTCGGCGACGAGCTGCTCGAATCGCTCAACCGCGCCAACCCGCCGGTCTACGCCGGCCAGGCGCGGGCGCATCGGCAAATCGTCGTCGACGGCCTCAAGCGGCAGTTGTTCGCGGCGCAAGCCGATGTCGTCCACGCCGTCGCCGAGCTGTTGATCGACCGCGGCGAACGCGCGGCGATCGTCAACGGCGAGATGGGTTGCGGCAAGACGACGGTAGGCATTGCCACCGCCGCCGTGCTCAACGCCGAAGGCTACCGCCGCACCCTGGTGCTCTCCCCGCCACATCTGGTTTACAAGTGGCGGCGGGAAATCCAGGAGACGGTGGCCGGTGCCAAGGTCTGGGTGCTCAACGGCCCGGACACGCTGGTCAAGCTGCTGAAGCTACGCGAGCAGCTGGGCGTATCGCCGCAGGGACAGGAGTTCTTCGTCCTGGGCCGAGTGCGGATGAGGATGGGTTTTCACTGGAAGCCGGTCTTCACCCAGCATCGCACGCGCCACGGCGACGTAGGCGCCTGCCCTGACTGCGGCCAGGTCATCACCGATCTCGACGGCGAGCCGGTCAATCCGATCGAACTTGAAGCCGAGGAATACCGCCGCAAGTGCAGTCAGTGCGCCGCTCCGTTGTGGACGCTGATTCGTCCAAGAAGGCTGTCCGCCAGCGACCAGTCCTCTGCTGTGCTCAAGGCGTTGAAGCGTATTCCCACCATTGGCGAGGTCACCGCACAGAAACTGATGCAGACGTTCGGCGATGCCTTCCTCGCCTCGATGCTCGGGGACAACATCCACGAGTTCATCAACCTGATGGATGGCAACGGCGAGCTGGTCTTCTCGGACCGGCAAGCCCAGCGCATGGAGCGAGCGATGTCGTCGATGGAATTTGGCTTTGGCGAAGGTGGTTACCAGCCATCGGAGTTCATCAAGCGGCAGCTTCCCCAGGGCACGTTCGATCTGCTCATCGCCGACGAGGCGCACGAGTATAAGAACGGCGGCTCCGCACAGGGCCAGGCCATGGGGGTGTTGGCAGCCAAGGCACGCAAGACACTGCTGCTCACCGGCACGCTGATGGGCGGCTACGGCGACGACATTTTCTACCTGCTGTTCCGCGCCTTGCCTGGGCGGATGATCGAAGACGGCTACCGGCCGACCAAGAGCGGCAGCATGACGTCGGCAGCAATGGCATTCATGCGCGACCATGGCGTGCTCAAGGACATCTATTCCGAGAGCATGGGCACGGCGCACAAGACGGCCAAAGGCAGCAAGGTCTCGGTGCGCACGGTCAAGGCGCCGGGCTTCGGTCCCAAGGGCGTGTTGCGCTGCGTCCTGCCGTTCACGGTCTTCCTCAAGTTGAAGGACATCGGCGGCAACGTGCTGCCGCCCTACGACGAGGAGTTTCGCGAGGTCGCCATGGATGACGAGCAGGCCAATGCGTACCGCACCCTGTCGTCGCGGCTGAGCCAGGAGCTGAAACAGGCCCTGGCGAAACGCGATACGACGCTGTTGGGGGTGGTGCTCAATGTACTGCTGGCCTGGCCGGATACGTGCTTTCGTGCGGAAACGGTCACGCATCCGCGTACGCGCGAACTGCTGGCGTTCGTCGCCTCCCAGTTCAACGAACTGGAGCAGATGCCCAAGGAGCGCGAGCTGATCGAGATCTGCCGCAAGGAGAAGGCGGATGGCCGCAAGACCCTGGTCTACAGCGTCTACACTGGCACACGCGATACGACATCACGGCTCAAGCTGTTGCTCGAACAGGAAGGCTTCAAGGTAGCGGTACTGCGCGCAAGCGTGGATGCCTCACGCCGCGAGGACTGGATCGCCGAGCAGTTGGACCGTGGCATCGATGTGCTCATCACCAATCCGGAACTGGTGAAAACCGGGTTGGATTTGCTGGAGTTCCCCACAATTGTGTTCATGCAGTCGGGCTACAACGTATATTCGCTGCAGCAAGCCGCACGCCGCTCCTGGCGTATCGGCCAGAAGCTGGCGGTCAAGGTGATCTACCTCGGCTACGCGGCCACCTCGCAGATGACCTGCCTGGCGCTGATGGCCAGAAAGATCATGGTGTCGCAGAGCACCTCGGGAGACGTGCCCGAATCCGGACTCGATGTTCTGAATCAGGATGGCGACTCGATGGAAGTGGCCTTGGCACGGCAGCTTGTTGCGAACTGAGCGATGCGGCCATGCCGGCAGCCCTTGGGCTGCCGGCCTCTTTGCCTCAATCTTCAGGGGCTACGCGATCAGCCTGAGCGCATCCTCTTCACTTTCGAGGTTGGAGCTGCAACATCCAACCTTCTCTCACGCAGCTTACGGGCTGGTTACTACTTTCACATCCGCCCCGGACACGCTTTTGATGTAGGAATAGCTGGTGCCAAGCACAGCTAGCTGATCAGCCGAGATTTTCGCTGCAGAAATCGCTGGCTGTACGATCACAAATCTGAAAATCATCTCATGGTCATGACACTTGTTGCGCAGCAGCTCCAAGTCCTTGGGTTCACCCTTCAGGATCCTATCGAACCCTTTCGGTAATGACTGCTGGTACCGATACATCAAACGATCAAAGAATTTTTCATGGGTGTACAGCCACTTGACCGACCGTGATGCCTGACCGCAGACCTCATAAACATCCTCCACCCGAGCGCCAGGTCGAGCCTCCCCGTCCTTTTTCGAGCAATATTTGCAGTGGTAGAGGTCGACCCAAATGGCGTCTTTGCTCTCCCTGATGGCCACCAAATCCGCAATCTCACCTGCATCATCATCATTGAAAATGAATGAGTAGTCGTTCTGAATCTGGCTAAAGGTAAACCCTTGCACAGTATCGAGGTTTCGTGCCGCCTTCATGGACTCGGTGTGGATCGGGGTTGTCCCCCAGTCCCAAGGTTCAATCAACGCCATCGGCAGTTTCAGATCCAAGGTATTGGGTGTGTAGAACCGGTAATTCCCCTCCACCATCGAACCGTCTACTGCCAGCAGTATCAACGGGTTTGCATCCAGATACTGCTCAAACGACCCCTCCTCTGCGAAGATGATTTTCACCCCCGGACAAGTGACTTTGTAACCGTCGTTCAGCAATCGAATTGTGATGTCCGGAAGCTGCCGTTCACCATCCGGCACCGCGGCAGTGACAGGTACGTTTAGCGTAAAGTCATCCGTACGTTGCGGCTTGCCGAGCTCTACGTCGAGAAGACTGAAAATCTCAGCATTGAAAGACAGCGAGATTTTTTGCTCGTTTTCGATCGCAATGGACTCTGGCCAATCTGCGTAGAAAAGCCCCGTCGGCCAGCTATCTTCAATTTTATCTGCACGCATCACATCCTTGAGAACCTCAGAAGAGTCAATCGTGGCATCGTTGAGCTTTAGGGAGGCGCGCTTGCACCATTCAATCCAGTAAATGATGCTTTCTGAATTCATCTCCCAGATCTTTCCTTTGTGAGAGCAGCCAACGGTGGTGCGCTGTCCATTCTCAAAACCCGTAGCGAAGATGTTGGACTTCTTCGCTGTACCATTTTGGATTTCACTGATGACTGCATTGATGTCTCGACCGACATGCATGGTGAATCTCAGATCTTTGCGCGTCCTGGATAACCCAACGTTCTGC
The DNA here is from genome assembly GCF_029834875.1 of Pseudomonas sp. GD04158. Classification (NCBI taxonomy): domain Bacteria; kingdom Pseudomonadati; phylum Pseudomonadota; class Gammaproteobacteria; order Pseudomonadales; family Pseudomonadaceae; genus Pseudomonas; species Pseudomonas sp. GD04158. Next base: position 67,464 of record NZ_JAODYT010000014.1, read on the forward strand.
AGCTTCATGAGCTTGATGTCGTGCAAGGTTCGGAAGGCCGGCTCGCCGCTGATGCGCCTGGCGTCCTTAGCGATCAAGCCCAAGAACCGCGCCGCCTGCGTTTCATCGCCTGAGGAGTGGATGAAAAGTGTCTTGTCCGGCGCATGGTAGTAAGCAAGATAGAGAATCCAGTTGGTATCTGCGATCGCGGAGGTCTGGGCCCATCCAACAGGCGTCTCGCGACGCGTAACCATGATGACGGTATCTTGCTCATCGTTGATGGAAAGGAACTGCAGCTGCTCTCTCTTTTGCGAAAAGTGCTCGGCTTTCTCAGGCCGCCACTTATCCCAATCGACATGGTAGGCGACCGCACTGATTTTTGGGGTTGGATTCAGCCCAAGGATCTCATCGGAGTCGGCATCATTCGAGAATTGGCCGCTGAAAGCCTCCTTTTCGATTTCGCGGGTGATCTTGTCATTGCTCACGTCGCGGATCACGGCACTCCAGTCCGCGCTCTCCTTGTAGAGCGCGGCCATTTGGTAATCAGTCTTCTGATTCGCGATGTTCGAGACGAATTTGGCATCCCCGAGAGTGGGATCAACGCGGGTAAGCCGACCAATGAACTGCAGCGTAACGGCTGGACTTCGATGCTGGTCGTGAATAGCGGCTATTTTGAGCTCCGGCAGATCGAAACCTTCGCCCAACATGTCTACGCAAACGATGATCTTGTGTTTTTTCTCGACAATTTCGCCCATCAGCTTGGCCCGGTTCGGCACCTTGCTATGGATAAGAACGGGCTTGAGATCATCATGTTTTTTGTATAGCTCAAACAACGCTTCAGCGCGCTTTTGGGATCGCGCACGCACCATCAGTAGATGGTTGAAGCCTTGCTCACGATCGCTTCGCAGCAACTCTACCGCCTTGTCCGCCACCACTTGATCAGCCAGCTCAAGATTGTACTCGCGGACCGGGTGGAACTCGATCGCTTTGAAGTAGCCGTCGTTTTGAGCATCCTTCAACGGGTAGTTGTAGATGATCGTGCCTTCCAGGGGCTGGTTATCCTCCCGGAAGGGCGTCGCAGTGAACTGCAAGCGTGGCTTCTGTTTGAACGCGGTCTTGACCCGGCCCCACGTCATGGCAGCCACGTGGTGCGCTTCGTCAATGACCAGGTGGCTACAGAGATCAGCCAGGGCCTGAAGAGCATCTGTGTTGAAGCGCTGAAGAGCTTGCGGTGTAGCAACGATCACATTCGCCTCAGCAAGCTCTTGTACATCCTCGACCGACATTCCTGAACTGACCGCTCTCACCACAGGATCAAGCGCCGTTTCGGAAATGGCGCCAATCTCTCGAAGAGTTTTCAGCCCAACACATTTATTCACAAGTTGCGAACGCAAGGCATCAGAAGGAACAAGCACCAGTGTCCTAGCCAACCGGCCTGCGATAAGCAGACCCAGCATGGTGTCCGTCTTACCGGTACCCGTTGGCATCACTATTGTGGCGGTCGTGTACGGAGACATCACAAGATGACCTAACGAGGCGTATAACGCTGCCAGCTGAGGTTTGCGCAGTCCGGGTGTATTGGTTTCCCGAGCAGCCAAGTTGAAATTGAACAGGTGCTGCTGCCAGCTTTGATAGACGTCTGAGTACTTCCCTGCCGCTTCAGCCATTGCGCTAATCCTTTCAGAATGGATACGTACCCTTGTTAGTGGCCATATGGTATCAGTGGTTCGACATTCCGGGGGCATCGCTGGTGATGACTGGAGTAATCGCTGGCGTTGGCCCAGCATGATCGAATGCCATGGTTCAGCCCTGCCGAGGCCCCCGACTGTCCTCATCTCACTATTCGGCAACCGTACAGGCCTGCGTCGAGTTATCCACAAAATCTGTGCATAACCCTTTCGATAAGATCCCAATCCCCCGACGCATGGGGCCTCGGGTTCACCTGCTGTTTTTTTGATCGCCGCTGGGTAAGTTGCTCGCTTTGGGCCTCCCTGTAAAAACGGCAACGCAGCGATTCCCATTGTTTACTGATGCGCCCACGCAGACGGGCGATGGTCTCGGCTCGTCCTTGCCGAGAGTTGAGCCATGCACCCCATCCGTTCCTACCGCAGTTGCCTGCTGCTGGCCGCACTGGCGACCGGCTGCGCAACGCCACCAGCGCCCTCTCCCGTTCCCGCAGAGGTCGCGGTACCGGCTCCAGGGCCGGAGTACGTCCCGGTCGTTCGCTACGGCCGCTACACCCTGGTCGAGCTGACCCCGACGGCCGACCAGCAGGATCTGCTGTTGCAGGTGGTCGACGTGTCCATTCCCGGCACACTGAGCGCCAGCGTCCGGGATGCGCTACGGCATGTGTTGCAACGCTCCGGCTATCAACTCTGCAGCGGAGGCGACACCGATGCGCTGGGCAGCCTCCCGCTGCCGGCGGCGCACTATCACCTCGGCCCGCTGCAACTGCGCGAGGCCCTGCTGACCCTGGCCGGGCCAGCGCGAACGCTGCACGTCGACCACAGCACGCGCCGAATCTGCTTCAGCCAGCCTCACTCAACGCCTGCCGAATCGGCGACGGCCAGCGCCGATAGCGCTCCCCTGCAAAGTTCCGCCGGGGAGCCACAGCCATGACGACAATGCCAGGCAATGAATCTCGCCCACACGGCCCCCTGATGCGCGTCGCCACAATCACCTGGCTGCTGCTGATCAGCGGCGCTGTAGCGATAAACCACGTCGCGCTGTCGGGTCTGGCGATCCAGGTCGAAACCAGCGCACCGAGCCGGCAGGTAGCCGCGCTGGAAAATCGTCTTGCCGAACTGATCCAGCAGATCGAGTACGTCCAGCAACAACCGGACGCCCTGCCCCAGGCGCGCTACGAAGCAGAGCGTGAAGTGCTGGAGCAACGGCTCAGTGCGATCGAGGCGGCGTTCGGCAACCAGCCGGCAGCGGACAACCTGCTGCCGCTGCAAGCCCGCCTTGAGCAACTGGAAATGCGCCTCAGCGCCCCCCCTCCTGCCCTACCGACTCCGCCTCGCCCACGCGCCGCCGCACCCGCCAAACCCAAGGCCATCGAGCCGCCATTCCGGGTGATCGGCACGGAGCTGCGCGCCGACGAGCAGTTCCTCTCGATTTTGGCTGCTGCATCGGACGCGCTTACGCAGGTTCGCCTGCTACGCCCCGGCGAGACCGAGGCCGGCTGGCACCTCGAGGCCATCGAAACCAATACCGCCGTGTTCCGGTACGGCGCCGACAGCCGTCGTCTGCCGATTTCGGCGCGGTAGGAGGGTCAGATGAGGCCTCATCGTATCACCCCCGCCCTGCTGCTCCTGTTGACGAGCAGCCTGGCCCAGGGCGCGCCATCCCTCAGCAGCGACAACCGGCCCAGCCGCGAGCGGCCGCTGGCCATCGAGCGCGCCGCCGAGCAGCAGGCCCGCGATTGGGGCCTGAACGCCGAGGAATGGACGCGCTACCACGACCTGATGCAGGGGCCGCTGGGGGTCTATTCACCGCACATCGACCCGCTCACGGCACTGGGCATCGAAGCGCGTACCGACCAGGAGCGGCAGCGCTACGCAGAGCTGCAGGTCGCGGCCGAAGCGCAGCGCGTCGAAAAGCTACTCGCCTACCAACGGGCTTACGACGACGCCTGGCAGCGGCTCCACGCCGATATGCCGCGCGTCATCTTGCCCGACGCCGGCCCGGCGTTCTCGCCGGTGGTGCCAGCGACGAGCGGACGGCTCGCCCTGTTCGTCGAGGACGCCTGCCCGGCCTGCGATCAAACCGCTCTGAAGCTGCAGGCCGCCGGCAGGGCGTTCGATATCTACGTCGTCGACAGCGGTGCCGACGACGTGCGCATCCGCGCCTGGGCGCAGCGCATTGGCATTGAGCCGGCCAAGGTGCGCAGCGGCCAGGTCACGCTCAATCACGACGCGGGCCGTTGGGTGTCGCTGGGGCTGTCAGGCGACCTGCCGGCGGTGGTGCGTCAGGTGGGTGGCCAATGGCAGCGGCAGCCGTAATGTCGCGCCGCACCGTGTCCGCACTGTTGACCTGTGCGCTGGCCAGCGCCGTCCGGGCAGGGGAAATTCCGCCGCCGGCCTATCAGGTCGCTGCGCAGCGTGCCGGCATTCCCTCGACCGTCTTGTACGCCGTGGCACTGCAGGAGAGCGGCACCCGCGTGGGTGGCCGCCTGGTGCCCTGGCCGTGGACGCTCAACGTCGCCGGCACGCCGCAACGCTACGCCACTCGTGCCGAGGCCTGCATCGGGCTGCGCGAGGCACTTAGGCGCACACCGGCCACCCGCATCGACGCGGGGCTCGGCCAGATCAATCTCGGTTACCACCCGCAGCGCTACGCCCAGCCCTGCGACCTGCTCGACCCCTACCGCAACCTGGCCATCGCTGCCGAGATTCTGCACGAGCAGCACGTCGCCGGTGAGGACTGGCTGCTCGCCATCGGCCGTTACCACCGCCCCGCCGGTGGCGCGCCGGCCGCACGCTACCGCCACAGCGTCAGCCAGCATCTGGCTCGCGTGCTGGGCGAACCCCGACTGGCCATCAGTTCCCGGAGAAACCTGCCATGAAATCCCTGCCCGTCCTCGTTGCCTGCCTCTCTCTACCGTGGCTTCCGATGCTCGCCCAGGCCGATGCCCTGATCATCATCGAAGATCGTGGCGGCGTCTCGGCCTTGCCGTACTACGAGGCCCTCCACCTGCTGCCGCGCGCCGAAGTGAGCGCGCCACGGATTGAGATGCCGCGTCCGCCCGCTGGGGTGGTCAACGAAGCGAGCATGCTTCCGGTACGCTCTGTGCGGCTGTCGCCCGGCAAGGTGGCGCGGCGCACGATCGAGGCACCGGGGCTGCCGGCGTTTTTTCTCGTCGGTGACGACCAACGCTCGCGCGCCTGGCTGCGGCAGCGGGCGCCGCGCTTGCGCGAACTCGGCGCGGTGGGCCTGGTCGTCAACATCAGCTCAGCCGAGTCTTTGGATGCGCTGCGGGCGTTGGTGCCGGGATTGCGGCTGTCGCCGGTGGCGGGCGACGATCTCGCCGAGCGCCTCGGCTTGCGGCATTACCCGGTGCTGATCACGGCCACCGGCCTCGAACAGTGAAGCGCCGGCCATGGCCCAGTCCCACGCGATCGAGGTGCTGCTACGGCCAGCGGTGGAACTGTATACCGTGGCGGTCTGCGCCGCCGCCGCGCTGCTGTCCCTGGTGGCCCCTTGGTCGCTGGCGCTGAATCCAACGATTGGCCTGGGCAGCGCACTGGCCTTCCTCGCCTTCGGCGCGATTCGCCTGCGCGATGCGCTGGTGATCCTGCGCTACCGCCGCAATATCCGCCGCCTGCCGCGCTACGTGATGACCAGTCGCGATGTGCCGGTCAGCCAGCAACGCTTGTTCATCGGACGCGGCTTTCGCTGGGAACAACGTCATACGCATCGCCTGACGCAGACCTTTCGGCCGGAGTTTCGCCGCTACGTCGAACCCACGCCCGCCTACCAGTTGGTGCGCCGCCTGGAGGAGCGGCTGGAGTTCGCGCCGTTTCCGCTGTCGCAGCTGGCCAAGCTCACCGCCTGGGACATCGCCCTCAATCCTGTGCGCCCGTTGCCGCCAGTCGGCGGCCTACCCCGGCTGCACGGCATCGAGCCGAACGAGGTCGATGTCAGCCTGCCGCTCGGCGAACGGGTCGGGCATTCGCTGGTGCTGGGCGCCACCCGGGTCGGCAAGACCCGCTTGGCCGAGCTGTTCGTGACCCAGGACATTCGGCGGCGTAACGCTGCCGGCGAGCATGAGGTGGTGATCGTGTTCGACCCCAAAGGGGATGCCGACCTGCTCAAGCGCATGTACGTGGAAGCCAAGCGTACCGGGCGCGAACGGGAGTTCTATGTCTTCCACCTGGGCTGGCCGGATTTCAGCGCGCGCTACAACGCCGTGGGGCGCTTCGGAAGAATCTCGGAGGTGGCCACGCGCATCGCCGGGCAACTCTCCGGCGAGGGCAATAGCGCAGCGTTCCGGGAGTTCGCCTGGCGCTTCGTCAACATCATCGCCCGCGCCCTGGTCGAGCTGGGCCAGCGCCCGGACTACCTGCTGATCCAGCGCCACGTGGTGAATATCGACGCGCTGTTCATCGAGTACGCGCAACATTACTTCGCCCGGCACGAGCCCAAGGCCTGGGACATCATCGTGCAGCTCGAGGGACGGCTGAACGACAAGAACACCCCGCGCAACATGATCGGCCGGGAAAAGCGCGTGGTCGCGCTGGAGCAGTACCTGTCACAAGTCCGCGTCTACGACCCGGTGCTCGACGGCCTGCGCAGTGCCGTGCGCTATGACCGCACCTATTTCGACAAGATCGTCGCCAGCCTGTTGCCGCTGCTGGAAAAGCTCACCACGGGCAAGACCGCGCAACTGCTCGCGCCGAACTATGCGGACCTGGCCGATCCGCGGCCGATCTTCGACTGGATGCAGATCGTGCGCAAACGCGCGGTGGTCTATGTCGGCCTCGATGCGCTGTCGGATGCGGAGGTCGCCGCCGCCGTCGGCAACTCGATGTTTGCCGATCTGGTTTCGGTCGCCGGGCATATCTACAAGTTCGGTATCGATGATGGGCTGCCCGAGGCCCTGGCGGGTACCCGGGTGCCAATCAACGTGCATGCGGACGAGTTCAATGAGCTGATGGGCGATGAGTTCGTGCCGCTGGTCAACAAAGGAGGTGGTGCCGGGCTGCAGGTCACCGCCTACACCCAGACGCTCAGCGACATCGAGGCGCGGGTCGGCAACCGGGCGAAAGCGGGCCAGGTGATCGGCAACTTCAACAACCTGTTCATGCTGAGGGTGCGCGAGACTGCGACCGCCGAACTGCTCACCCGCCAGTTGCCCAAAGTGGATGTCTACACGACGACACTGGTCAGCGGCGCCACCGATAGCTCGGATGTGCGCGGGCCGACCGACTTCACCTCCAACGCACAGGACCGTATCAGCACCGCCAGCGTGCCGATGATCGAACCCGCCCACGTGGTCGGCCTGCCCAAAGGCCAGGCCTTTGCCCTTCTGCAAGGCGGCCAGCTGTGGAAGATCCGCATGCCGCTGCCGGCCCCCGATCCGGATGAAGCCCTGCCCGAGGATCTCCAGCAACTCGCCGGCTACATGCGCCAGCACTATGCCGAGGCCGGCGACTGGTGGGAAAGCCAGGGCCTGCCAGGCCTGCAGGATCAGCCGCTGCCCGACGACCTGCTCGACGGCTTTCGCCACCTTGCCGATCCGGACGCTTCCGAAGATACCGAGGCACGTCCATGAAGGACCCAGCCGCCACCACTCAGCGCGAGCAGGCCCGCCAGCAAGGCGTGTTCGCCAGCCTCGTCACCCTGCCACTGCGCATGCTCGGCGTGCTGCTCGGCTCGTTGCTGCTGTCGATCCTCATCGAGTGCGCCGGCATGCACCTGTTCTGGCCCGAGCAGGGCTGGCGTCATGCCCAGGGCATGCTCGACTACGAACTGAACCATCTTTCCACCCACTTCACCCGCAGCGCGGTGGTGCAGGAGCCGGGGCGTACTGCGCACCAGCTGGTCGAGGGCGCCTACCAGTGGCTCTTCGTGAAAACCGGCCTGCTCGACTGGATGAGCCAGGCATCGGCCCGCTCGCGCGCGCCCAGCCATGGCGATGCGCGAGACGCCCGCTACTACATCAGCCAGGTCTACGTCTGGAGCGAGCGTTACCTGATCGCCGCGGCGTTCACGATATTGACCTTCATGGTGCGGCTGCTGGTTCTGGGGCTGACGCTGCCGCTGTTTCTGCTGGCCGCCTTCGTCGGCCTGGTCGATGGCCTGGTGCGCCGCGACATTCGCAAGTTCGGCGCCGGCCGCGAGTCAGGCTTCATCTACCACCGCGCCAAAGCCAGCCTGATGCCGCTGGCCGTCCTGCCGTGGATCCTCTACCTCACCCTGCCCATCAGCGTGCATCCGTTGCTGGTGCTGCTGCCGAGCGCGGCGCTACTCGGCCTGGCGGTGAACATCACTGCGGGCAGCTTCAAGAAATACTTGTGATCGCCGGCCACTACTCACCCTCCAGCTCGCGCAATTTCCGCTGAGCCTCCAGCAAGGCGATTCGAGCATTCAAGCGAGCGGTCTCGACAGCGGTATCCTGAGCGGATCCTTCAAGCTCCGAGTTGAGCGCAGCGATCTTCTTCTGCTTCTCCAGCCGAGCGATGTCTGCATCCAATTCGTCGAGTCCCGCCTGCTGCTTCGCGGCCTTCTCGCTGGACTTGTGGGCCTGCCGCGCATCCCTGTAGGCCAGCAGGTTGTCCATGTTGGCCGCTACCGTCTCCGAAAGTACCTTCCCACGCGCCGCCTTGTCCTCATACTTGAAGGTCGCCAGGCTGCCATTCTCGCGGAACGTAGCGCTGAGGGCGTTGTTCTGGAACATGCCATTGGTCAACGGCAACACACGTAGCGGAGCCAATTGGGGGGCCATCACGTTCACACGGAAAGCCTTTGGCGAATCGTCATCCACAATGCAGCCCTGGCTCGAAACTACCCGACAGATCAGCAATTGAGCGGGAATCGGGGTTCGATAGTAGAGGCCTGTTCTCTTGTCATTTTTAGGATCAGGGTAAGACGTTGACCCTGGACTCTGCTCACTAGGCTTGAGCAACGGTATCAACTCGCCACGAAGCTGAAACGACGCCATCAACTTCTCCAGAAACACATCCTTCTTACTTCCACCCTGTTCAGGCTGACCGGATTTGTTGTTTGGCGACGCTTGCGTCGTTGTCGTGCCCGCTCCTGCGACCTGGCTTGTGGTATTCGAGGGCGTCTTCTCGAAGAGATCCCTCAAGAACTTGGCATTCTCAGGCAGTGGGTCGGCATTGAGCAGCTCACTACCGACGCTCTCGGGCCAAACCCGCTCCTCTTTCACCGACACATACGCCAGCAGGCGGGCCAATGCCTTGTCTACGGCGGAGACTTGCTTGGTCAGCTTGCTTTGCTTCGCCTTAGCCTGCACCAGCATCGTCTTATCGCTCTCCGACAACGCATTCAGTATTGCCAGGCTCTCAAGTCGCGTGATGGTATCTGTTACCTGAACCAACTCTTTAGTGGTTTCTTCCAAGGCATCCTTGGCGATGGTGATTGCATCCAGCTTACGTATGGTCTGTTCGGAACAGCGCCATTCACCCGGTGTGGGTAGCATCCCCATCGGGCTAACTGGCACGCCCGATACCAGACTGGCCACGCCTATCCCCACCTTCACCACATCGCCGATGATGGCAGCCGATTGATCTTCCGCCGACGCATTGATGCTCTTGAGCGTACCGTTGTCGTAGGTCTGCAAGTCGAGCCCAGTGATCTTGCTCCAGTTGGACAAGGACTCGTAATCAACCACAAAGCGCTCGCCCACCACGTAGTGGGGTTCAGCAGCTACCTGCGTTGCAAATCGGATATCGGTCCGATTGTTCTCATCCTGACACCTCACCAGCGTGCGGGTGACGGAAAGGTTGAACTGGACCATGGGCAGGCCGTACTCCACGCCTATCCGTGCCTTACCTCCCTTATTGATGTAGTCCCCGTTCCCATCGGGCTTTACATCAAGGTGTGTCTGGCAGCCAGCGGTAAAAACGATACTCCCCAAGCACCACAGCAGACCCAACCTGCCCATATCGCTTCCCTCAAATTTATTATCGGTTCCATACAGCATGATTAGGCGCTGTGATTCGTATATAGGCCAAGAACGGGGTATGGGAAAGCAGCACCTTTGATCGGTGCAACGAAACGGTTTCAATCCTTTCCGTATATCGATAATTGCGTGACACGCTCCAGATCATCGACAAGGGGCCTGCGCTCGTAGTGTTCCAGCACCACCCGCCTGTCTTCGCCGGCCCGGTTACGGTGCGTGAATGCCGCGCCTTCGACAATCACCGAGCGCGCCTCGCGCACTACCTGGCTCGATTTCAGCTTGCAACAGCGCCCGTTTGGCACCGCTACCGGAAAGCGAATAGCCGGTGTCCTGGCCATCGCCACCCACCCAATAGGGATAGCCTCAAGTTCCCTTTGTTTAAGACATCTCCCCAGCCATACAGAGAGCATTTCGCCATTCCTCGCACATCGTGGATTGCCCCATGTCCAAGCGACTGCTCTCTCCAGCTAACAGGCATCACACCATCAGCCCGATCCCGGCGCTGCTCGGTTTGTGCCTGGCCGCTCACGCCGGCGCCGACGATGCCACGCCCGAACACGCCCGCCTCGCCGCCGCGCTGCGCCAACTCGACAGCATCGAGCGCCTCGTCGCGCAGCAGGCCGCGCAACCACCCGACGAGCGTGCCCGCTACCACTTCGACTACGGCCGCCTCGCCGCCGACCTGGAGCGTGTGCGCGGTGGTATTCGTGACTACCTGACGCCCTCGCGTGCCCAGCCGCGCGACCCTGCCGAGCTGCTCGGCGAGTACCGCCAGCCTGCCGCCGCGCTCGACGCGCAGGAGGTGCCATGAGCGCCGCCCAGATCGCCGCGTTTCAGGCCAATAGCGGCCTCACCCCGACCGAGATGGCAACCGTGCTGCTCGGTGCAGTGTTCGCCGCGCTGCTCCTGTGGGGCGTCTGGGCGATCCGCAGCGCCTACGTCGGCTGGGCCGAAGAACAGCTTTCCCATCGTCAGTTTCTGGTCGTCGTGGTGCGCTTCGTCGTGCTGTACCTGGTGCTGGCATTTTTCCTGCTCTCGTAAGAGGTCGTCCTGATGAAGCCGCTCGCCCGCACCTTCCTCCCCCGCCCCTTCGCTGGCCTGGCGACGCTGCCGCTGTTCGGCGTGCTGTCGCCCTGTGCCCAGGCTGCTTTGCCCACCCTGGAGAACCCGTCGCGCGGCGTCGGCACGGGCATCCTGCAAACGCTGCAGAACTACGGCTACGACATCGTGATGCTGATCGCCCTGCTGGTGGTCGCCTCGATGTTCGTCGGCGTCTGCTACCACGCCTACACCCGCTACGCGGAGATTCATATTGGTCGCTCGACCTGGGGCCAGTTCGGCCTGACCGTGGCGGTCGGTGCGATGTTGCTGGTGGTGGGCATCTGGCTGCTGACCGAAGCCATCGGCGTGCTCTGAACCGAGGCCTGCCGAGATGACCGAAGACATCCGCCCGGACGGGACGGTGCTGTTTCTGCCCCACCGCCTCAACCGTCATCCGGTAGTGGTGCGCGGGCTGACGGCAAATGAGCTGTGGGTCTGTGCCGGCCTGTCGGGTCTGCTTGGCCTGGCAAGCGGCATAGCGCTGGCCATCCTGCTGGCCACAATCGCCATCGTCCCCACGGCCATCCTGCTGGCAGTCAGCGCAGGCATCTTCATCGGCGGCGGTGCACTGCGCCGACTCAAGCGCGGCCGCCCCGAGACCTGGCTGTACCGGCAGTTGCAGTGGTGGATCGCGCTGTGTCTACCGGCGCTCGCCACCCTCACCGACGGCCAGCGGCTGGTGACCCGTTCCGGTTACTGGAGCACACGCAGGAGTACGGCACCGTGAGCCGGTTCAAGAACGAAGTGCTGCGGCTCGACGCCCACATCAGGACCCTGCGCATTGGGGCCAGCCTGCTGGTGATGCTGGCACTGGTCATGGGCATCGGCTGGTGGAGCGCGCCGCGCGATCTGACCATCCATGTGCCGCCAGACCTGCGCTCGGGCAGTACGCGCCCCTGGTGGGACGTACCGCCCGAGAGCGTATACGCCTTCACCTTCTATGTCTGGCAGCAGCTGCAGCGCTGGCCGACCAATGGCGACGACGACTACCCGCGCAACCTGCATGTGCTGTCGCCCTACCTCACGCCCGCCTGCCAGGCGTTCCTGCAGCAGGACTACGAGTACCGCCGCAACAGCGGCGAGCTGCGCCAGCGTGTGCGTGGCATCTACGAGATTCCCGGCCGCGGTTACGGCGACAACCCCACGCTGCGCGTGCGCAGCGTCTCCACCCGCGAATGGGTGGTGAACCTGGATGTCACGGCCGACGAGTACTACGCCTCGGAGCAGGTCAAACGCGCTCTGGTGCGCTACCCGCTGAAGGTCCTGCGCAGCGACGTCGACCCGCAGCGCAACCCGTTCGGGCTGGTCATCGACTGCTACGAAGGCGCGCCGCAGCGCATTGCCAGCCCGGTCGATCCGGCGGCCACGCCTGTCCCTGCCCTGGAAAACACGCCATGAACCGCTTTATGCCCCTGGCCCTCGCGGCATTCGCGCTGGCTCCGTTCAGCGCCGCCCAGGCCACCGAGCTCCTGCGCTGGGAGCGCTTGCCCCTGGCCTTGCCACTGGTGGTCGATCAGGAACGCGTCGTCTTCGTCGAGCGCAATGTCCGCGTCGGCGTGCCGGCCTCGCTTGGCAATCGCCTGCGCGTGCAGAGCGCCGCCGGTGCGATCTACCTGCTGGCCAGCGAGCCGATCGAACCAACCCGGCTGCAACTGCAGGACGCCGACACCGGCACGGTGATGCTGCTCGACATCGCCGCCGAGCCGGCCCAGGACGGCCAGCTGCCCCTGGAGCCGGTGCGCATCATTGAGGCTACATCAACCGCGGCTGCCTCCGCGGCCGATGACGGCAGTGCCGCCTCGGCTCCCGTGCGGGCCACACCGCAGCCCGTGATCCTGACCCGCTTTGCGGCGCAGAACCTCTACGCCCCGCTGCGCACCGTCGAACCCGTGCCGGGCGTTGTGCGCGTCACCCTGCGCCGCGACCTGCCGCTCGACACCCTGCTGCCCACCCTGCCGGTCCAGGCGCACGCGCTGGCCGCCTGGCGCCTAGACAACCTGTGGGTCAGCGCCGTGCACCTGCGCAACCACAGCACGCATTGGCTGGAGCTGGACCCGCGTGCGCTGCAGGGGCATTTCCTCGCCGCGACGTTCCAGCATTCGACGCTGGGCCCGCGCGGCACGCCAGAGGACACCACCGTCGTCTACCTCGTCACCCGGGGACACAGCCTGGCGCAAGCCCTGCTGCCGACCATTGCGCCTATCGACGCGGCGCTCAGCCTGCCCGCACCCATAGGAGGCCACGATGCACAGTAATGGCCTGCTCAAGTGGTTGATGATTCCCCTGCTGCTGTTGCTGGTGTTCGGCGCCGTCAAGCTGTTCTCCACTGGTAGCGACGCGCCCGGTGCCGCAGACGAGGCCAGCCGCCTGACGCCCGAGGAAGCCAAGGCGCTCGGCATCGAGGGCGACACCCCGCGCGACACCGTAGCGACGCTGGTCGCCCAGGTTCGCCAACTGCGCAGCGAGTTGCAGACCGCACTGAGCGACAACAAGGTCCAGCGCGACGAGAACCAGCGCCTGCGCCAACGCGAAGGGGCCATCGACCAGCGCATCCAGAGCGCGCTCGACAGCGAACGCAACCAGCTGCACCAGGACCGCCAGCAACTCAGCCACGAACGTCAGCAGACCCAGGGCCTGCTGCAGCAACTGCAGCAGCGGCTCGATGCCATCGGCAAGGAGGAGCACGCCGATCTACCGGTCGGTCTGGGGCTCGAGCCAAGCGACGGCCTGCCCGGCGACACCCTGCGCTGGATCGAGCCGGAGGATCGCCGTGACGATGGTCAGTCGCGCAGCAGCGACACGGCCGGTAGTTTCAGTTTTCCGACAAGCTTCGGGCCGGCGCAGAAGACGCTGGAAAGCACCGCCAGCGCCGCCGTCGACGCCGGCCGCCGCGCCGCGGGGGCGCCGGAGACCACTGCGGTGTACACCGTGCCGACCAACTCGACGCTGATGGGTTCGATCGCCATGACGGCGCTGGTCGGCCGCGTGCCCATCGATGGCACCGTTAACGACCCCTACCCCTTCAAAGTGCTGATCGGGCGGGACAACCTCACCGCCAACGGTATCGACATTCCGGATGTGGCCGGTGCCGTGGTCAGCGGCACGGCCTCAGGAGATTGGACGCTGTCCTGCGTGCGCGGGCAGATCCGCTCGGTCACCTTCGTCTTCGAGGACGGCACCATCCGTACTCTGCCCAACGACGACGACGCGCGCGGCGGCAACCGCCAGACCAACAACGACACTGACACCCAAGACGGCCTGGGCTGGATCAGCGACCCGTATGGCATCCCCTGCGTCTCCGGCGAGCGGCGCAGCAACGCCCAACAATACCTGGGCTCGCAGGCCCTGATCACCGCAGCCGGTGCCGGCGTCGCCTCGCTGATCGACGAAGGCAGCGGCCAGGTCTCCTACATGAGTAGCGACGGCTCGGTCGGCACCCTGGGCATCGGCGCCAACGAGGCCATGGGCCGCATCCTCGCTGGGGGCGTTCAGGACATGTCCGCCTGGGTCAACCAGCTCTACGGCCAGGCGTTCGCGGCGGTCTACGTCAAGCCCGGCGCCCAGGTGGCCGTGCACCTCGAACAACCCCTGACCGTCGACTATGACCCCGCCGGTCGCCGCGTCGATCACCGCCTTGGAGGGCTGCCCCATGCACAAGACCTGGACTGAAAGCCTGGCCCTGCTGGCCATGGCGCTGGTGCTCGGTGGCTGCGCCACCAGCAAGGAAGCACTGCTGCCGCACGACGACACCACGATGCTCGATATCTGGAATATGGAGACCGGCAGCGGCAGCGCCCGGCAGCTGCTCGATGCGCGCCAGGCCCTGCGCCGGCCGCTGAGCGAGGCTGATGTGCAAGCTGCGCCGGCGATGCAGGCCCGCTATACGCGCACGGCGGCCAACGAGATCTACCGGCAGTTCCATCGCCTGCCCAATCCTGATCTGCTGATGTACGTGTTCCCCCACCTGGCCGGCAGCGACCCGGTGCCGGTGCCCGGCTACACCACGCTGTTTCCCCTGTACCAGCGGGTACAGTACGCCCTGCCAGGGGAACGGCTGGAGGACTACTGATGGCCTGGCCGTGGTTTATGCGCCGCGCCCAGACCGAGGACCCGGCGCCTCCTGCAGACGCTTGGGCGCGCCACGTCGCCGAGCTGCACGCCCACGGCCTCGCCGAGCCCGGCACTGCACAGAGCGCGCATAGGCCAGCCACGCATGCCGATGAGCAGGCGCTCTACAGCGTGGCGCCCTCCTTCGCCGATCGGCTGCCGTGGGCCGAGTACCTGCCCGAGTCGCAGTGCATGCTGCTGGATGACGGCATCTCGGTCGCCGCCTTCTACGAACTGATGCCGGTCGGCACAGAGGGGCGCGAACCCGCCTGGCTATTGCAGGTGCGCGACACCCTGGAAAACGTGCTGCAGGACGCGTTCGACGAGCTGGAGGACAACCCCTGGGTCGTGCAGTTCTACGCCCAGGATGACCCCAGTTGGGACAGCTACCTCGACGCGCTGCGCGCCTACATCCAGCCCCGCGCCCAAGGCAGCGCCTTCACCGCGTTCTACCTGCGTTTCTTCGGCCATCACCTGCAGGCCATCGCCAAACCGGGCGGCCTGTTCGAGGACCACACCGTCACCCGCCTGCCCTGGCGCGGGCAAACCCGGCGCACGCGGCTGGTCGTCTACCGCCGGGT
>NZ_JAODYT010000140.1:0-5466 GCF_029834875.1 Pseudomonas sp. GD04158
CGGCCAGCTCGGCGACGACAGCCGCGCATGGACCTGGGGCCGTGCCCACACCCTGACGCACGAACATCCGCTGGGTCAGCAGCAGCCGCTGAACCGGCTGTTCAATGTCGGTCCGTTCGCCGCGCCCGGCGGCCATGAAACGCCGAACAACCTGTCGCACAAGGTCGGCCCCGCGCCCTGGCCGGTGGTATACGGCCCCTCGACTCGGCGCCTGGTGGATCTGGCCGACGCCGACAAGGCGCTGGGCGGCATTCCGGTAGGGCAGAGCGGCGTGCCGTTCGATGCCCATTACCAGGATCAGGCAGCGGCACACGTGGCCGGCCAGTACCAGCCGCAACACCTCAGCGAAGCGGACGTGGCCGCGCACGCCCGGGCGACGCTGAAGCTGCTGCCGCGCTGACTGGGGCAGCGATCCGGAACACAGCGTGGTGCGCCATCGGTGCATCGCGCTGCAAGCTGGTGCACCGTGGCGCCGCAAATGGCGCCATGACCCTCGCCTGGGGCCCTACAGCCCGCGATAAACAGGCTTTCCAGACCCGGTAATAAAATTGGCACACGCCCTGCATAGGCTAAGGCAAACCCAGTTTTGGGGACCTTGGTACAGGCAGGCCGGGGAATCCCCTTCTTTATGCGACGCCACCGCGCGTCATGTGCAACGCGCCGCCGCTCGCCAACGAGCACGGCGCCACCCGTTTCGGGGACCTTGGTACAGGCAGGCCGGGGAATCCCCCTCTTTATTCGGGACGCAGTGCCAGTCGGGCACGCCAGCGTCCATCCTCCTGCGCACCGTGCCATTGCCCCGCCAGCGGGCGCGGTGACACCAGCACCAGCAGCAGATCCCGTCCATCACGCTGCACGCGCCAGTTGACCAGCCCCAGCGCCAGGTTCAACTGGCCCTCACGCTCGCGCCCGTAGGCATTCTCGTAGCGATACACCAGGGCGCCGCCGACAGGCTCGGCATGTGCCTGCGGCTCGCGGTTGAAATGCAGCTGCAGCCCCTCGGCCCAGGGCTCGACATCCTCGATGCGCAGTGGCGGCGGGTCGAACAGCCGGCCGAGCATCATGCCGACGAGAAAGGCGATAAGCATCACCGAGCCCACGAAGCGCCAGCGAAGTCGCGGCCGAGGATCCTCGACCGGCGTAGAATGGCGGTCATCCCTGTGTTCGGAGCCCTGCATGTTCCACGTCATCCTCTTTCAACCGGAAATTCCACCCAATACCGGCAACATTATCAGGCTGTGCGCCAACAGCGGCTGCCAACTGCACCTGATCGAGCCACTGGGTTTCGAACTGGACGACAAGCGCCTGCGCCGCGCCGGCCTGGACTATCACGAGTACGCCACGCTCAAGCGCCACGCCGATCTGCAGAGCTGCCTGGACAGCCTCGGTCAGCCGCGCCTGTTCGCCTTCACCACCAAGGGCTCGCAACCCTTCCACGAGATCGCCTACCAGCCGGGCGATGCCTTTCTGTTCGGCCCGGAGAGCCGCGGCCTGCCGGAGGAAGTACGCAACGCCCTGCCACCCGAGCAGCGCGTGCGCCTGCCGATGCGCGCTGGTTGCCGCAGCCTGAATCTGTCCAACACCGTGGCCGTGACCGTTTACGAGGCCTGGCGACAGAACGGCTTTGCCGAAGCCGAGTAAGGCACGCTCCCCGTCACCGGTGCGCGCAGCGCACCCTGCAAAAAGCAAAACGCCGCGAACCTGTTGCCAGGAACGCGGCGTTTGCAAGCGGAGCGTCGCTTAGTGCGCGGCGGCTTCGCCAGCCTGCTGCATGCGCTGCAGCTCCTGAGCGTACAGGGCGTCGAAGTTCACCGGCGACAGCATCAACGCCGGGAAGGAGCCGCGGGTCACCAGGCTGTCCAGCGCCTCACGGGCGTAGGGGAACAGGATGTTCGGGCAGAAGGCACCGAGGGTGTGGCTCATGGAGGCAGCGTCCAGGCCCTTGATCAGGAAGATGCCGGCCTGCTGCACTTCGGCGATGAAGGCCACTTCTTCGCCGTTCTTCACGGTCACCGACAGGGTCAGCACCACTTCGTGGAAGTCGCCTTCCAGGGTCTTCTGACGGGTGTTGAGGTCCAGACCGACGCTCGGGGTCCACTCCTGACGGAAGATTTCCGGGCTCTTCGGCGCCTCGAAGGACAGGTCCTTGACGTAGATGCGCTGCAGGGAGAATTGCGGGTTCTGCGACTCGGCAGCGGCGGCGCCGCTGTTGGCTTGCTCGGTCATGGCGTTTGCCTTCCTTAACGTTGCGGTTTCATGCGGGGCTCTGCAGCAGGGCGTCGAGCTTGCCGGCGCGCTCCAGGGCGTAAAGATCGTCGCAACCGCCCACATGGGTGCTGCCGATCCAGATTTGCGGTACCGAGGTGCGTCCGGCCTTGCGGGTCATCTCCGCGCGCACGGCCGGCTGGCCGTCGACGCGAATCTCCTGATAGTCAACGCCCTTGCTGGCCAGCAGCTGCTTGGCGCGGATGCAGTAGGGGCACCAGTCGCTGGAATAGATGACCACGTCGGCCATGTCACTTCACCAGCGGCAGGTTGTCGCCACGCCAGGTGGCGATGCCACCGGACAGCTTGGCGGCGGTGTAGCCGGCCTTCTTCAGCTCGCGGGCGATGCTGCCGGCATGCTGCCCCATGGCGTCGACGACGACGATGGTCTTGGCCTTGTGCTTTTCCAGCTCGGCGATGCGCGCTGCCACCTTGTCATAGGGAATGTGCAGGGAATCGACGATGTGCCCGGCGGAGAACTCCTTCTGCGCACGGATATCCAACACCACGCCCTGCTCGCTGTTGACCAGCGCGGTCAGCTCGCGGCTGGACAGGCTCTGACCGCCCTTCCGCATTTCGGTGACGATCAGCGCCACCAGCAGCACGACGAACAATCCGCTCAGTACATAGTGGTTAATGATGAATTCAATCAGGTTGGCGAACATCTATATGACCCAGGACGGTAAAATGCCGGCCAGTATACACAGGCCCACAGGTCGGCCAAACCCCGTCCGGCAGTGACGCGCCGGGCGCTTGACCCTAAAATGCCGGGCTGTTTCATTGCCCCCTCAGACGCAGAGCGAGCCAGCTTAATGAGTGCCACGCCAAAACCCTTGGTTCTGATCATCCTCGACGGCTTCGGTCACAGCGACAAACCCGAATACAACGCCATCCACGCCGCCAGCACGCCGGTCTACGACCGCCTGCGTGCCACCTACCCGCATGGCCTGATCTCCGGCAGCGGCATGGACGTGGGCCTGCCGGACGGGCAGATGGGCAACTCCGAAGTCGGTCACATGAACCTCGGCGCCGGTCGCGTGGTGTACCAGGACTTCACCCGCGTGACCAAGGCGATCCGCGACGGCGAGTTCTTCGATAACGCGGCGATCAACCAGGCCGTGGACAAGGCCGTGACCGCCGGCAAGGCCGTGCACATCCTCGGCCTGCTGTCCGACGGCGGCGTCCATAGCCATCAGGATCACATCGTCGCCATGGCCGAGCTGGCCGCCAGACG
Source organism: Pseudomonas sp. GD04158 (assembly GCF_029834875.1). Taxonomy (NCBI): domain Bacteria; kingdom Pseudomonadati; phylum Pseudomonadota; class Gammaproteobacteria; order Pseudomonadales; family Pseudomonadaceae; genus Pseudomonas; species Pseudomonas sp. GD04158. The sequence goes on from NZ_JAODYT010000140.1 coordinate 3,500, forward strand.
CGGTGCCGAGAAGATCTACCTGCACGCCTTCCTCGACGGCCGCGACACCCCGCCGAAAAGCGCGCAGCCGTCCATCGAGCTGCTCGACGCCGCCTTCGCCCGACTCGGCAAGGGCCGCATCGCCAGCCTCACCGGCCGTTATTTCGCCATGGACCGCGACAACCGCTGGGACCGCGTCGAGCAGGCCTACCACCTGATCGTCGACGGCGCCGGCCAGTTCAACGCCGCCAGCGCCGTGGAAGGCCTGCAGGCTGCCTACGAGCGCGGCGAGAGCGACGAGTTCGTCAAGGCCACCACCATCGGCGCGCCGGTGCAGGTGGAAGACGGCGACGCCGTGGTGTTCATGAATTTCCGCGCCGACCGCGCCCGCGAGCTGACCCGCGCCTTCGTCGAGCCCGGCTTCCGGGAGTTCGAGCGCAAGCGCGCGCCGCAGGTCGGCTTCGTCATGCTCACCCAGTACGCGGCGAGCATCCCGGCGCCCGCCGCCTTCGCCCCGGAAGCGCTGACCAACGTGCTCGGCGAATACCTGGCGAAGAACGGCAAGACCCAGCTGCGCATCGCCGAGACCGAGAAATACGCCCACGTCACCTTCTTCTTCTCCGGCGGCCGCGAAGAGCCGTTCGAGGGTGAAGAGCGCATCCTCATCCCCTCGCCGGACGTCGCCACCTACGATCTGAAGCCGGAAATGAGCGCGCCGGAAGTCACCGACAGGATCGTCGATGCCATCGAGAACCAGCGTTACGACGTGATCATCGTCAACTACGCCAACGGCGACATGGTCGGCCATACCGGCGTGTTCGAGGCGGCGGTCAAGGCCGTGGAAACCCTCGATACCTGCGTCGGCCGCATCACCGAGGCGCTGCAGAAGGTGGGCGGCGAGGCGCTGATCACCGCCGACCACGGCAACGTCGAGCAGATGGAAGACGAATGCACCGGCCAGGCGCACACCGCACACACCTGTGAGCCGGTGCCGTTCATCTATGTCGGCGAGCGCCCGGCGCGCATCCGCGAAGGCGGCGTGCTGGCCGACGTGGCGCCCACCCTGCTGACCCTGATGGGCCTGCCGCAGCCCGCGGAAATGACCGGCAAGACCATCGTCGAGCTCGAATAATCGGCAGAAAACAGGAAACGCCCCGCGCCGTGAGGCCCGGGGCGTTTTTTTTGCCCGGCGGCGCGGGCATACTAGGCCTCAATTCGCCCTCCGGTGTCGCCTCGCCCATGCTTCGCATCCTTGCCCTGCTCCTGCTCAGCAGCCTGATCGCTCCGGCCCTCGCCGATCAGCGCGCCGATACCCAGCGCCAGCTGGAAGCGGCGCGCCAGGATGTGGCCGAACTGAAGAAGATGCTGGAGAAACTGCAGCAGGAGAAATCCGGCGTGCAGCAGCAGCTGAAGAAGACCGAAACCGAGATGGGCACGCTGGAAGGTCAGGTCAAGGAATTGCAGCGCGAGCTCAAGAGCAGCGAGCAGGAAATCCAGCGCCTGGACCAGGAGAAAAAAAAACTCCAGAGCGCGCGCACTGAACAGCAACGTCTGATCGCCATCCAGGCCCGCGCCGCCTATCAGAGCGGGCGCCAGGAGTACGTCAAGCTGCTGCTCAACCAGCAGAACCCGGAAAAGTTCTCGCGCACCCTCACCTATTACGACTACCTCAGCCAGGCGCGTCTCGAACAGCTCTCCGCGTTCAACGAAACCCTGCGCCAACTGGCCAATGTCGAGCAGGAAATCGTCACCCACCAGACCCAGCTGCAGGTGCAGAAGGCCAGTCTCGACGAACGCCACGCCAAGCTCGCCGAGGCGCGCAAGGAGCGCCAGCAGGCTCTGGCCAAGCTCAACAGCGAGTTCAGCAACCGGGATCAGCGCCTGAAAGCACGCCAGCAGGAACAGGCCGAGCTTGGTCGCGTACTGAAGACCATCGAGGAAACCCTGGCCCGCCAGGCTCGCGAAGCCGAAGAGGCGCGCAAGCGCGC
>NZ_JAODYT010000141.1:0-5298 GCF_029834875.1 Pseudomonas sp. GD04158
GGCCGGCGAGGCGGCCAGCCACTGGGCGAAGCGCGCCTGGCAGGCCTCGTCGGCATCGTCCAGCAGGATCAGCCAGTCCAGCGCCTGCTCGAGCGGCGTATCGCTGTCCGGAGTGGGGGCCGGCGGCTGCTGCATGGGGCTGGTCTCGAGGCGTGGGACGCTCATTCTGGCCGAACGCGCCGGTAGACGATAGTCGCTCATGTCGGCGGGGTGAGGCGGTCGAGCAGGGTCATGCACAAGGCCATGATCAGCTTGAGTTCCTTCTGCACCGTGCTGGGTGACACACCCAGTTCCGCGGCGATCTGTGCATAACCCTGACCATGCAGACGGCTGAGGATGAAGATGCGCTGCTGGCGCTCGCTCAGCTGTTGCAGGGCACTGCCCAGGCGCTGCAGCAGACGCTCGGCGTGCAGGCTGTCCTCGCTGGAGGAGCCGGGCGCGGGGACGGCCTGCATGACGTCCTCCGGCACGTCGTCGAGCATGGTGCGCGACTGCATGCGCTCGCGGCGCAGGTGGTCGAGCGCGAGATTGCGGCCGGTCTGGAAGAGAAAGGGTTCGAGATGGTCGACGGGCTTTTCCCGCAGGCTGCGGGCGACCCGCAGGTAGGTCTCCTGCACCAGCTCCTCGGCGATGCTGGTGTTCTTTACGATTTTCACCAGCGTGCGCAGCAGCGGGGTGCGCTGGCTGATGAACACGCTGTCTAGATGGGAGAGGGTCACTGGCAATTCCGCTTCGCCGACTACGCCGCAAATGATAATCAGTTTTAATTGAGGTGGCTAGCGCACGCCCTTGACCCGGCCAGGCGTCATGGCCGGGCGTTTGGGGGACGCGGCTATTTTTACGGCGTCTGGCGGGTTCGTTCGTCTGTATAAGGCAGTGGTGGTCGATCGCTCTGCCTTCGTCTCGGGGTGTCAGGTGCAGGCTGCCTCAATCCATGTCAGTCACAAGCGAGCCCTTCATGAGCGCCTCTTCCCAGCTTTCCCATCCGCTGCGCTCGCAGCGTCTGAACCAGATCACCCACGAGCCGCACAGCCGCCTCGACAATCTGGTGAAAAGCCACGACCCCTTCGCCAGCCCGGAGCGCTTCGCCCATTTCGTCGCGGCCCAGTACCTGTTTCAGCGCGACCTGCAGAACCTCTACAACGATCCCGCGTTGATCGAGCTGGTGCCGGACCTGCCGCAGCGCTCTCGCGTGCAGCACACCGTGCTGGACCTGGCCGACCTGAAGCGCGCGCTGCCCGAGGGCGACGAGCGTATTCGCAATCGTCAGATGGGGCTTGGCGAGGCACTGGCCTGGCTGTTCGTCTCCGAGGGCTCCAAGCTCGGCGCCGCCTTCCTGCTCAAGCGCATGCCGGCGCTGGGGCTGAGCGAGACCTTCGGCGCACGTCACCTGGGCGAGCCGGAGGGCGGCCGCGCTCAGGGCTGGAAAGCCTTTACCGCGGTACTCGACAGCGTCGAACTGGATGCCGAGCAGGAGCGCCTGGCCGAAGCGGCGGCCATCGCTGCCTTCGAGCGCTTCACCGAGCATCTGGAGCGCTGTTTTGCCTGAAACCCGGCTGGCGCGTGCGGCCTGGCAGCGCTGGCTGTGGTTGCTGCTGGCCTACCTGTGTATCGGCATCGCCATGCTCGGTGTGGTGCTGCCGGGGCTGCCTACCACCGAGTTCGTTCTGCTGGCGGCCTGGGCGGCCTCGCGCAGTTCGCCGCGCCTGGCCGCCTGGCTGGAGAACCATCGCCTGTTCGGCCCGCTGCTGCGTGACTGGCGGCTGCACGGCGTGGTGCTGCGGCGCACCAAGTGGGCGGCCAGCCTGAGCATGCTGCTGGCCTTGAGCATCCTGCTGCTGACCGTCGATCACCTGCCTTCGGTGCTGTTCGCCGCCGCCGGCATGAGCTGCGGTGCGCTGTTTATCTGGACGCGGCCGGAGAAGCCCAGAGCCAGCTAGGGCGCGCCATGCGCACCGACGATTTCGCATGAGCGTAGCCCGGATGCAATCCGGGGCTTTGGCGAGGTTGGGCCTGGTGCGCACGGCGCACCCTACGGAAGGAGCATGCTCACTCCGGGCAATCCAAGGTCAGGGCCGCCCTAATCGGCGTCAAAGATTATTCCCGGCGATTACGGCTGCGTAGGGTGCGCTGTGCGCACCGCCAAATGCCGAGGTAGTCGCGGTGCGCATGGCGCACCCTACGACCGCGAACTAGCCGACGCATTCCACGCATAAAAATGCCGCGCGGCTTTGCAGCGGCGCGGCATCGGGTGCAGCTCGGGGTGTCCGCGGCGATCAGAACGCCGGGACGACGGCACCTTTGTACTTCTCTTCGATGAACTGCTTCACCTCGGCGCTGTTCAGCGCCTTGGCCAGCTTCTGCATGGCGTCGCTGTCCTTGTTGTCCGGACGGGCGACCAGCAGGTTGACGTAGGGCGAGTCGCTGCCCTCGATGGCCAGGGCGTCCTGGGTCGGGTTCAGCTTGGCCTCGAGGGCGTAGTTGGTGTTGATCAGGGCAGCGTCGACCTGGCTCAGCACGCGCGGCAGGGTGGCCGCTTCCAGTTCACGCACCTTGATCGCCTTGGGGTTCTCGGCGATGTCCTTGGGCGTGGCGAGGATGCCGGCTTCCGGCTTGAGCTTGATCACCCCGGCCTGCTGCAGCAGCAGCAGGGCACGGCCGCCGTTGGTGGCGTCGTTGGGGATGGCCACGGTGGCGCCCTGCGGCAGCTCGCTCAGGTTCTTGTGCTTGCTCGAGTAGGCACCAAAGGGCTCGACGTGCACACCGACCACGCTGACCAGCTCGGTCTTGCGGCTGGCGTTGAACTCGTCCAGGTACGGCTGGTGCTGGAAGAAGTTGGCGTCGAGGTTCTTCTGCTGCACCTGCAGGTTGGGCTGCACGTAGTCGGTGAACACGCGCACCTTCAGCTCCACGCCTTCTTTGGCCAGCAGCGGCTTGACCACTTCCAGGATCTCCGCGTGCGGTACCGGAGTAGCGGCGATGTTGAGGGTTTCGGCCTGGGCCGAGAAGGCCGCGAAGGCGGCCAGGGCAGTCAGCAGTTTCTTCATTTCAAGGTTCCTTTTGGGAAGGTTGGCGCGGGTCCCGCGGGTGGCGGGTCGCCGCTTTCATTTACGGGAAAAATGCACCACCAGCCGATCGCCGACCATCTGCAGCACCTGCACCAGGATCAGCAGCAGGATCACGGTCACGGCCATCACGTCCGGCTGGTAGCGCTGGTAGCCGTAGCGCACCGCCAGGTCGCCGAGGCCGCCGCCGCCGATCAGGCCGCTCATGGCGGTGTAGGAGACCAGGGTAATCGCGGTGACGGTGGCCGCCGCCAGCAGGCCGGGCAGGGCCTCGGGCAGCAGCGCGCGGGTGATGATCTGCCAGGTGCTGGCGCCCATGGCCTGGGTCGCCTCGATGATGCCGCGCTCCACTTCGCGCAGGGCGGTTTCCACCAGGCGCGCGAAGAACGGCGTGGCGCCCACCACCAGCGGCGGGATGGCGCCGGCGACGCCCAGCGAGGTGCCGACCAGCAGCTCGGTGAGCGGGATCATCAGGATCAAGAGGATGACGAAGGGCACCGAGCGCAGGATGTTCACCACCAGCGACAGCGCGCCGTACAGCGCCCTCTGTTCGAACAGCTGACGCGGGCCGGTGAGGAACAGCAGCACGCCGAGCGGCAGGCCGAGCAGCACGGTGAACAGCATCGAGCCGAGCAGCATGTTCAGGGTGTCGAGGCTGGCCTGCCAGATTTCCGGCCAGAACACGTTGGGCAGCAGTTGTTCGAGCATCAGCGCAGTACCTCCAGATGCACGTCGGCGGCGCCGAAGCGCGCCAGCGCGGCGTCGATGTCGCCACCGGTCAGGGCCAGGGTGAGCTGGCCGTAGGGGGTGTCCTTGATGCGGTCGATGCGCCCGGCGAGGATGCTGTAGTCCACCCCGGTCTCACGGGCCACGGTGCCCAGCAGCGGGGCGTAGGTGGCCTCGCCCTGAAAGGTCAGGCGCAGGATGCGGCCCGACACATGGGCGAAGTCGTCGCGCTGCTCGTCCTCGTCGACGTGCTCGGACTCCAGCACGAAGCGCTGTGTGGTCGGGTGCTGCGGATGCAGGAAGACGTCGGCAACCGGGCCTTCTTCGACGATGACGCCGGCATCCATCACCGCCACGCGGTCGCAGACGCGGCGGATCACGTCCATCTCGTGGGTGATCAGCACGATGGTCAGGCCCAGTTCGCGGTTGATCTCGGCCAGCAGCTGCAGCACCTGGCCGGTGGTCTGCGGGTCGAGGGCGCTGGTGGCCTCGTCGCACAGCAGGATCTTCGGCCGGGTACTCAGCGCCCGGGCGATGCCGACGCGCTGCTTCTGCCCACCGGAGAGCTGCGCGGGGTACTTCTTCGCATGATCCTGCAGGCCGACGCGGACCAGCAGCTCGGCGACGCGGGCGTCGATCTCGGCGCGGCTCAACTCACCGGCCAGGCGCAGCGGCATGGCGATGTTGTCGGCGACGGTTTTCGACGACAGCAGGTTGAAGTGCTGGAAGATCATCCCGACCTGCTGGCGGAAGCGGCGCAGGCCAGTGGCATCAAGGGCGGTGACGTCGATGCCGTCGATCTCGATGCGTCCGCCGGAGGGTTCCTCCAGGCGGTTGATCAGGCGCAGCAGGGTACTCTTGCCGGCACCGGAGTGGCCGATGATGCCGAACACCTGACCGCTGCCGATCTGCAGCGTGGTGGGCTGCAGCGCCGGAATCTCGCGGCCGGCGACGCGGTAGGCCTTGTGGACGGATTGAAACTGGATCACGCGAACGACCTTTTGGGTATGTTCAGGGGCGAGCTTCACGGTAGTCGAGCTCGCCGTTGGGCGCCGGATGGGCGCAAAGGGGCGCTAGTCTACCCGGCGTTGTTTAGGCCGAGAAAATCTTTGTTGGCCTATGGTTATTACAAAATCGTATTACGGATAAGCGCCCGGCGCGCAGCGCTGACTCAGCTGCGCTGCGGGCTCAGCAGCAGGCGCGGCGTCTGCTGGGGTGCGATCTTCTGGCTCAGTTGCGGGCGGAAGCTCGGGTCGAGCTTCTTGATCCGCGCCGACAGCAGCGCGGCGACCCAGGGATAGTCCTTGGCCTCGCGCACTTCGATCCGCACGGCGCAGCGAAAGGTCACGACATCCGCGGCCACGCTGTCGAGCAGACGGCGCAGATTCTCGTTGTCCTGATTGTCCAGCATCGGCATGGCCACCGCGCTGCTCGCCGCGCTGGGGTCGATCACGCGGGCCTTGGGCGTGCTCTGCACGGCGGGCGCCGGTTGGCTGACGACCGGGCT
>NZ_JAODYT010000142.1:0-5167 GCF_029834875.1 Pseudomonas sp. GD04158
GATCGAACGCCTGCCCTGCCAGCTGTGCCTGCCGGCCACCGAATGCCGCGGCACCCGGCTGCTGGCCCTGTTTCGTCCGGCGCCGGCCCTGCGCTCTCTGTTCGACAGCTTCACCGCGGCGCTGGACGCTCGGCGCAACCCGCTGGGCCTGCCCCGCGCATTGCTCGCTCACTACTGGCGGGCGGCAGGCGTCGGCGCCCTGCTCGGCGGCGGCCCGCTGTGGCCGGTCGCACTGCACGGCGGCAATCCGCTGCTATGGCTGTGGCTGCTCGGCTGCGCCGGTATCGGCGCCCTGACGGCCATCGGCTGGCGCATGCTGCGTCAGATTTCCCGGGAAATGCCGGCCAATGGTTTCGCCCTGTGTTCGGGCATGCCCGGTCCGGACGATCAGGCCCCCGACGAGGTGCTGACGCCCTGGCTGACCGAGTACCTGGATCGCCTCTGCGGCCAGCGTCAGGCCTGCGCCTCCAACGCCGACAGCATCGAGCGCGAGCGCCCGCTGACCTTCGGTGAACTGCGTCGGCATGGCATCGACCTGCAGATGATGACCACCTGCGCGAGCATGGCCCGGCCCTTCCGCCTGCCCTTTCGCAACGACGAAAAGGTGCGCGAGAACAACCAGTTCCATTTCTCCGAGAGCGAGTTCGGCGCGCTGTTTCCGCAGCGCGTGGTGAACTGGATGCGCGCCCGCCAGCGCCCGGCGCAACAGGGCGAGCGCAGCGACGGCCTGTATCGTCTGCCGCTGCCGGACGACCTGCCAGTGGTGGTCGCCGTGCGCATGAGCCTGAGCTTTCCGCTGCTGCTCAGCGCCGTGCCGCTGCACGCGGTCGACTACCGCAGCGACGACTGGCGCCTGGAGCGCTGCTGGTTCACCGACGGCGGCATTGCCTCGAACTTTCCCATCCATTTCTTCGACCAGGCCCTGCCGACCCGGCCCACCTTCGGCCTCGACCTGGGCAGCACCGAGGACGCCGACGGCCCGCGCGTACATTTTCCGGCACGCAACGGCGATGCGCGCCTGGCCTACTGGCGACGCTTTCCGCAAACCGGCCTCGGCGCGCTGGGCAGCTTCCTGCGCATCGTGATGAACGTGGCCAAGGACTGGAACCACGAAACCCTATCGCTGCTGCCCGGCTTTCGCGACCGTATCGGCCTGATCCAGCTCACCCGCGAGGAAGGCGGCCTGAACCTGACCATGCCGGCCGAGCGCATCGCCCGCCTCACCGAGTACGGCCGCCAGGCCGGCATCGAGTTCGTCCGTCGCTTCGGCGATCCGGCCTGCTGGCCGGCCGGCGCAGAGCCCGTCGCCATGAACTGGGAAAACCATCAGAGCATTCGCCTGCGCCTGATGCTGGCCAGCGTCGCCGAGCAGCTGGCCAGCCTGGAGCGCGCGTGCAGCACGCTGGCGCACACGCCCGAGGACTACCGGCGCTTCTTCAGCGAGCGCTACAGCTATCCGTTCAAGGGCCTCGGCAACCTCGAAGCCGACGCCAACGGCCGCTATCCGAGCCAGGCCGCGTTGGCCCTGGCGCAACTGGAAGCGCTACGCGGGCTGTCGCGTCTGCTCGAGGAGCATGCCCTGGAGCGACCTGGCCTGCATCCGGCCGATGGCGCACCCAAGCCGACCCCGGAGCTGAAACTGCGTCCGCGCGTCTGAGCCTGCACGACGAGCGCGCAAATGCCCTACAATCGCCCGCTGCCTACGGCCGCGCCGTTGAACGTCATCAGCCACGACCCGCTCACCACCATGCCATCGATCACTACCGACCTAGACCGCTGCGTGCAGCAGCTGCGCAGCGGCAACCTGCTCGCGATGCCCACCGAGACCGTCTACGGCCTGGCGGCGGACGCACGTAACGGCGAAGCCGTGGCCAAGGTGTTCCAGCTTAAGCAGCGCCCCGACAGCAACCCGCTGATCGTCCACCTGGCCGATGCCAGCCAGGCATCTAACTGGGCGAGCCATATTCCGGCGCAGGCGCAGGTGCTGATGGATGCCTGCTGGCCGGGGCCGCTGACCCTGGTCCTGCCGGCCCGCGACGACGTGCTGCGCAGCGTTACCGCAGGCCAGGACAGCGTCGCCCTGCGCGTGCCGGCGCACCCCGTGGCACGCGCCCTGCTGCAGGCCTTCGGCGATGGCCTGGTGGCCCCCTCGGCCAACCGCTACATGTCGATCAGCCCCACCAGCGCCGCCCACGTGGCCAGGCAGTTCGCCGAGAGCGCACTGCTGATTCTCGACGGCGGCGCCTGTCAGGTCGGCCTGGAATCGAGCATCGTCAGCCTGCTGCCTGGCGACAGCCCGCGCCTGCTGCGCCATGGCATGCTCGGCCAGGCGCGTCTCGAACAGATTCTCGGCCAGGCGCTGGAAAACCGCCCCGGCAGCGTGCGCGCGCCGGGCCAATGTCGCCGCCACTATGCGCCGGGCACGCCGACCAGCAGCTTCAGCGAGCTGCCCCGGCCGCAACTGGATGACCCCGACTGCGGCTGGATCTGGTGTGGCCAGGCGCACCCCAGCCGCGGCCCGGCCGTCGACCTGAGCGGCGATCCCGAGCGCTATGCCGCCGGCCTGTACGCCGCGCTGTACCAGCTCGATGCACTGGCCCTGCGGCACATCCATATCCAGCTGCCGCCGCAATCAGCGGCCTGGGCGGCGGTGCATGAACGCCTGAGCCGCGCCTGCGAGCCGGCGGCGCCTTACTGAGGGGGCGCTGGCGCTGCCAGAGGCGCCTGCATTTCGGCAAAGCTGGAAAAGGCCTGCGCGGCCGGCGAGAGTGCCTTCCTGCGCCAGCGCACCAGATACCACTGGTTGGCGATGGGAAAATCCTCCACATCCAGTTCGACCAGATTGCCCACCGCCGTGTGGATCAGCGTATGGCGCGACAGGATGGCGATGCCCAGTCCCGCCGCCACCGACTCCTTGATGGCTTCGTTGCTGGCAATGGTCATGTGCGGCTTGTAGGGCCAGCCGTGACGGGTGAAGTGATCCTCGATGGCGAGCCGCGTACCTGAGCCCGGCTCGCGGCTGAGAAAGGGTTCCTGCGCCAGCTGCTCCCAGCGGATACGCTGTCCGCTCAGCCGGTGCCCGGCCGGCGCGATGACCACCAGCGGGTTCTCTGCCAGCGCCACGCATTCCAGGTCGAGGTGATCGGGCGGCTGGCTGAATACGTACAGATCGTCACGGTTGTCCTCCAGACAGCGGATCACATCCGAGCGATTGGCGATGTTCAGCTGCACCTCCACCTGCGGGTACTGCCTGCAGAACGGCCCCAACAGGCGCGGCACCAGGTATTTTGCCGTGGTGACCGCGCCGAGTCGGAGCTGCCCGGTAGTCAGCCCGTTGAGCTGCGCCAGCCGCATTTCCAGGCGGTCGAGCGCGTCGAAGATTTCCCGTGCTCCAGCCTGCACCTCGCGTCCGGCGTCGGTCAGATACAGACGCTTGCCCAGCTGTTCGAACAGCTCCATCTGCAGTGCCTGCTCCAGCTTGGCGAGCTGGGTGGAGACCGAGGGCTGGGCCAGATGCAGCGTCCTCGCCGCCTCGGTGACGCTCAGGTGCTCGGCCACGGCAAGAAAGGTCTCCAACTGGCGGAAGGTGGTCTGGCGCGTGTGAAAGCGTGATTTATTCATCGTCTTCTACCAATGCTAAAGCGCTAGATAATCTATTATCGCCAATGCCTGCGACTGGCGAGAATCGGGCCGACAGCCGCCATCAGGGATTTCGTCATGTCTGCCGCCAGTTCGCTTTCCGCCCAGCCTTTGCTCGCCAGGCAACCCGTGGCCTTTCTCACCTGCCATGACAAGGCGCGCCTGGTCAGCGAGGCGCTGGCCGCGCTGGGTTTCGCCGTCGAGCCGCTGAACACCTACGACACCGATCACTTCGGCACCTTCAGTCGCGAAACACCCAGACGCGGCTCCGCTCACGACACGGCACTGGCCAAGGCGCAACTCTCCGCCAGCCTCGCCGGCAGCCGCTACGGCCTGGGCAGCGAAGGCAGCTTCGCGCGCGACCCGCATGTCGGCTGGTTGCCCTGGGACTATGAAGTGCTCTGCCTGTGGGATGCCGAACGCCAGTACAGCGTGTTCGCCATGGCCGGTTCGGGCGCGACCAACTACGCGCAGAGCGAGATCGACAGCCTGCCCGCCGCTGAGGCCTTCATGCGCAAGGCACAGTTTCCCCAGCATGCGCTGATTCTCGGCCGCCCCGGCGAACCCTGGTTCCGCAAGGGCATCCGCCAGCGCGACTGGCTGATCGGCCAGCTGGAATGGGTGCTGGCCCGCGAGCCCAACGTGTGGCTGGAAACGGACATGCGCGCGCACATGAATCCGCTGCGTCAGGTGGTGATACGCGAAGCGGCAGCCGCCCTGGCCCGGCATCTGGCCAGCCTGTGTCCAAGCTGCCAGGCGCCGGGCTTCGCCATCGTCCGTAGCGAGCCGGGCCTGCTGTGCTCCGACTGTGGCCTGGGTACCCCGCTGCCAGCCGCACAGCACTGGGGCTGCCCGGCCTGCGGTCATGAAGTCCGGCGTTCGCTGCCACAACTGGCTTCACCCTCGCACTGCGCCTATTGCAATCCTTGAGCGGTAGCACCCGCTGCCAATAACCTGGCAGCGGGCACCTCTGACTTCACCCCGCCAGCTTCTGCCAGCCCGCCTCCCCTCGCCGCTCCAGCGGCATGCTGGCGTCATCGTCCAGGCGCAGCAGGTGCAACCAGCCGTGCTCCACCAGGTCGCGTACCACCTGGTGCGTGGCGATCACCCGCTCGATCATGGCCTGCGGTGCTGCCAGCACCACGCTCAGGCGCAGCGGTCGGTGCACCCAGCGCTCGCCGTCGTGCAGCGACTGGCGCGCCAGGCCGATGCGCAGATCGCCACCGTTGCCCTCGAACACCCCGATATGTCCGCCCACCACGTTGTGCAGCACCTTGTTGCCACTGCCGAACCGCCGGTTGTCGGTGGTGGAGGTCAGGTACTGCAGGTTGATCCAGTGCGCCACCACCATGGGTGCGGTCATGATCAGCTCCAGCACCTTGCCGTCCTCATCCTGCCGCCAGTCGTAATCGTGAAGAAAGACGCGCCCCTGCAGATCGACGCCTCGCGTACGCTCACGCGGAGCGGCGATGAACCCGGCGTTGCCGGCCAACCCCCACTCCGGCCGGGTCTGCGCCCAGTCCCCGAC
>NZ_JAODYT010000143.1:0-5138 GCF_029834875.1 Pseudomonas sp. GD04158
TGCGCGCCGAGGGCGTCAGCATCCTGAACGAACGTGTGGATATGCGTCGGCACGGCTGGCGCCCGATGGAGCACAACAGTTAGAGTGCGCTACCAATCCGATACCCCTGCCCCAGATTCGAGCCTGATGCCACGCAAATCCTGGCGAGAAGCCCTCGCCACCTACGCCAATCCCGCCACCCTGGCTCTGCTGCTTCTCGGCTTCGCCGCCGGCCTGCCCTACATGCTGGTGTTCTCGACCCTCTCGGTGTGGCTGCGCGAAGCCGGCGTGGCGCGCGAGACCATCGGTTTCGCCAGCCTGATCGGCCTGGCCTACGCCTTCAAGTGGGTATGGGCGCCGATGCTCGACCAATGGCGCCTGCCGCTGCTGGGCAAGCTCGGCCGCCGTCGCTCGTGGCTGGTGCTGGCTCAGGGGCTGGTCGCCATCGGCCTGGTCGGCATGGCCAACTTCGACCCGCAGACCCACCTGTCCTGGCTGATCGCCCTGGCCGTGCTGGTGGCCTTCGCCTCGGCCACTCAGGACATCGCCGTGGATGCCTACCGCCTGGAGATTCTCGGCGACGAGCATCAGGCCGCCCTGGCCGCCGCCTACATGACCGGTTACCGCGTCGCCGCGTTGCTGGCCACCGCAGGCGCGCTGTACTTTGCCGAGGGCTTCGGCTCCACCGCGAAGAACTATCAGTTCAGCGCCTGGGCCGGCACCTACCTGGTATTTGCCCTGCTGATGCTGCCGGGGCTGCTCACCTCCATCTGGATGCGCGAACCGCCGGCCCCGCCGCATATCCATGCGCCGCCGCCCAAGCACGGCTTCTTCCATCAGTTGCTGGCGATCATGGCGGTCATCGTGCTGGTGATCTCCGTGCCCACCCTGTTCATCCAGTTCTACCAGAGCGATCTGGTGGCGACGCTGCTGGGCGACGTGACGGTGCAGAGCCTGCTCTACAACGACCGCGCGTTCATGCGGGCGATGCTCTATACCGCGCTGGCCTGCGTCAGCGCCTCCGGGCTGTTCTGGGGCGGCCTGGCGCCGGTGCTGAAGACCGCGGCGGCGAAGTACGGCTTCTTCCACCAGCTACTTTCCGTGCTGCTGCTGATCATTCTGCTGATCTCCGTGCCGGCGATGGTCACCCAGTACTACGACAGCGATCTGCTGCTGATGCTGCAGGGCCAGCTGAGCCTGAAAGACCTGCTGTACTACGACCGCGCCTTCCTGCGCGCCCTGCTCTATACCCTGCTCACCGGCCTGTCCATTTCCAGCCTGTTCTGGGGCGGCATGGCGCCGGTGCTGACGCCGGTCAACGATTTCATCGTGCGTTATCGCTGGCAGGCGCTGCTGCTGCTGAGCCTGATCGCCACCTATCGCCTGTCCGACACGGTGATGGGGGTGATGGCCAACGTCTTCTATATCGACCAGGGCTTCACCAAGGAACAGATCGCCAGCGTCAGCAAGGTGTTCGGCCTGATCATGACCCTCCTCGGTGCCGGCGTCGGCGGCCTGCTCATCGTGCGTTTCGGCATCATGCCGATCCTGCTGATCGGCGCCTTCGCCTCGGCGGCGACCAACCTGCTGTTCATGCTGCTGGTAGGCATGGGCCCGCACCTGAACATGCTGATCGTCACCATCAGCTGCGACAACTTCAGCGCCGGCCTGGCCACCTCCGCTTTCGTCGCCTATCTGTCGAGCCTGACCAACCTGAAGTTCTCCGCCACCCAGTACGCGCTGCTCAGCTCCATCATGCTGCTGCTGCCGCGCCTGATCGGCGGCTACTCCGGGGTGATGGTGGAGAAGCTCGGCTACGCCCACTTCTTCCTCGCCACCGCGCTGCTGGGCATCCCGACGCTGATTCTCATCGCCCTCCAGTGGGGCCGTGACAGACGCCAGCCCAACGGAGACGCCCCGGTGGCCCCGGCGGAAAAGGCCTGATACCGAACTGGCAAGTTTGTGTGCGTATCGCTTACTGGCTTGGCACTATCCGTTACCGCGTCAGCTGAATGTTTGGGTTGCGCCCCTTACGGGCGCCACACCTTTCTTGCTTGCCCAAGAAAGGTGTGCCAAAGAAGGGCACCCGGCATCCGGGTTTCGCTGCGCGAAACTTCCCTCGCTCCGGTGCCGCTCCGGGGGCCGGCTTACATGGGCCGTCCCTGGCCCATTAAGCCTCTCGCCGCATCCCTGCGGCTCGCCCCCCTACGCAACACCTCCACTCGGCCTCCTGACGGGACCGGGTCGCGAGCTTGCGAGATTTTCTAAAGCACAACCGCTCCTGCGTCTGTGCCTCTGCTCTGCTCCTACATCGCGACCTCACAGACGACGCCCAATTCCCCTTCAGGAGGCCGAGTGGAATCACTGTGGAAGGGGTTGAGCGACATGGATGTCGCGAGAGCCGCGATGGGCCAGGGATGGCCCTTCGCGGCGTGCCCCTGGAGCGGTGATGGAGCGAGGGAACCCCGGCGTAGCCGGGGCCGGATGTTGGGGTGCCCTTCTCTTTGGTTACTTTCTCTTGGGCAAGCAAGAGAAAGTGACTCGCCCGTGAGGGGCGAAACCAGTACACAAGATCGCCACGCTAATGATCTTGGCCCAGCGATAAATAGCGCTACGCGCAGAACACACCAACTTGCCAGTCCGGTGTCAATCGGCCTTGGCCAGATGCACCACCCGTTGCGGGAACGGAATGCCGATGCCGGCTTCGGTCAGGCGCTCCTTGGCCAGTTCGGTGAAGGCGAAGGTCACCGGCCAGAAATCCCCCGTCGCCACCCACACGCGCAGCGACAGATTCACCGCGCTGTCACCCAGGCCGGTGACGAACACCACCGGCGCCGGCTCGAGGTGCACGCGCGGATCCTGCGCGATCTCCAGCAGCACCTCACGGGCGCGCTTGATGTCGCTGGAATAATCGATGCCGATATTGATGTCGGCACGGCGCCGCGGCTCGCGCGAAAAATTGGTGATGTGGCCGTTGGACAGCGCGCCATTGGGCACGATCACCACCTTGTTGTCGGCGGTCTTGAGCGTGGTGTGGAAGATCTGGATGCTGTCGACGCTGCCGGACACGCCCTGCGCCTCGATCCAGTCACCGGCGCGGAACGGGCGAAACAGCATGATCAGCACGCCGCCGGCGAAGTTGGCCAGGCTGCCCTGCAGGGCCAGGCCGATGGCCAGACCCGCGGCACCGATCATGGCGATGAAGGAGGTGGTCTCCACGCCGATCATCGAGGCTACGCTGATCAGCAGCAGCACCCTCAGCACGATGCTCACCAGGCTGCCGATAAAGCTGCTCAGCGCCCGATCCACGCGCCGCGCCTCGAGCAGACGCCCGATGCTGGCGGTCAGCCGACCGATCAGCCACCAGCCGATCAGCAGGGTGATCACCGCCAGGGTCAGCTTGCCGCTGTACTCCAGCACCACGGGCAGCCAGGCCTCGGACATTTTCACCAGTTCGTCGACGTTCATCTCCATAGGGTGCTCCTGTTTCCCGTACATGAAACGAAACCGCCATGGCATGCCATGGCGGTCAGAATGCTATCAGACAGGGTCTGCGACGCTTGGGCGCCGCAAAGGTTCAATCGCGGAAGTTGTTGTACTGCAGCGGCATGCCGAACTCGTGACCACGCAGCAGAGCGATGGCTTCCTGCAGGTCGTCGCGCTTCTTGCCGGTGACGCGCACCTGCTCGCCCTGGATGGCGGCCTGCACCTTGAGCTTGGCATCCTTGATGTGGGCGACGATCTTCTTCGCCAGCTCCTTGTCGATGCCTTCGCGGAAGGTCACCTCCTGCTTCATCACCTTGCCGGAAGCATAGGGGTCCTTGGCCTCCATGCACTGGCAATCGATCTTGCGCTTGATCAGGCTGCTGCGCACGATGTCGAGCATCTGCTCGAGCATGAACTCGGCCTCGGCAGTCAGGGTAAGGGTCTTGTCCTTGCTCTCGATGCTGCACTTGCCGCGCAGATCGAAGCGGCGATCGAGCTCCTTGATGGCATTGTCGACCGCGTTGGTCAGTTCGTGTTTGTCCAGTTCCGACACCACGTCGAAAGAAGGCATGAGCGTGCTCCTGATGGACGGCGCGATCCTCTTCACGGAGTGAACGCGCCTGACTTGACGATAACTATGGCGGGCCCATTATAACCAGTCTGTAAAACGCCGTTTGGCGTCCTTCCTCCCTGCCTGCGAGCCTGCCCCATGCCAAACCCCCATCTCAGCATCCTGGTGGTGGACGACGCCAAGTTCTCCAGCGCCATGATCGGTCGCGCATTGAGCCAGGCCGGCTATCAGGACGTACGCTTCGCCAGCAGCGCCGCCGAGGCCCTGCAACTGCTCGAACAGCGCCCCGCCAGCGTGCTGCTGGCCGACTGGCTGATGCCGGAGATTGACGGCCTCGAGCTGACCGCCCGGGTGCGCCAGCTGGACGAAACCGCCGACCATTACACCTACGTCATTCTGCTCACCGGCAAGGAAGGCGAGAACGTGCTGGGCGAGGCCTTCGACCGCGGCGTCGACGATTTCATCAGCAAGGCAGCGATGAACGAGCAACTGGTGCCGCGCGTCTACGCCGCCGACCGCCTGTGCAACACCCTGCAGCGCCTGCTGCAGGAAAACCGCATGCTGACGCAGAACATCGCCAGCCTGGAGCGGCGCAATCTGGTCGACCCGCTCACAGGGCTGGGCAACCCGCGCTATCTGCGCCAGAAGCTCACCGACAGCCTGCGCCAGATCGAGTCGCGCGGCGGTGCGGTGTGCTACCTGCTGATCGGCCTGCAGGAGGCCGGCCAGCTGCGCAGCCAGTATGGCGACCGCTTCTACAACGAACTGCTGCATGGCGTGGCACGCCGTCTGCAACAGCTGGTGCGCCCGCTGGACGTGCTGACCCGGCTGGACGAAAACCACTTCGGCCTGATCACCCTGCTCGAAGACCTGCATGAATGCTCCCCGAGCAGCTTCAAGCGTCTGCATGAAGGCCTCAACCTGAAGGCCTTCAAGACCAGCGAGGGCTTCATCACCCTCAAGGCCGGCATCAGCCTGGTCGGCCTGGATGCCAAGGCCCTGCCCGCTACCCCCGAGCAACTGCTGCAGCACGCCGAGAACCTGCTGCCGGAGTCCTACGCCAGCGGTCGGGTCGCGGCCACGCGCCTGCCGCTGCCATGAC
>NZ_JAODYT010000144.1:0-5100 GCF_029834875.1 Pseudomonas sp. GD04158
TCGAGCTGCCCACCGGCGAGCCGTTCCAGAGCCGCGACCCGGCCTACATCCTGCTCAAGGACCTGCTGCGCGCCGCCGGCCTGCCGGACAGCCCGCAACTGCTCGGCGAGCCGGTACGCTGGCCGCTGCTGGTACGCGGCAACCTGGACCAGGGCCCGCAGGCGGCGCTGGAGTTCGTGCAGAGCTTCGTCGCCGCGCGCCTGGAAGAGCAGCCCAGCACCTGCCTGTGGCTGGTCGGCCTGCCGGCCATTCGCTTCGCCGGCGAGGGCGACGAACAGAGCTACAACCGCGAACTGCAGATCGACGGCCTCGGCGCCTGCTGGGCCCTGCCGGGGCTGGAGCTGCTGATGGAAGAGCCGGCGCGCAAGCGCGAGCTGTGGCAGGCCATGCAGCGGGTGCGCCGGCGCTGGCTGAAAACCCCCGAGGCCTGAGTGTCACCCCCGCCGAGTTCTAGCGAATGACCGATGCGATTTCCTTCCGCCCGATGACCGAGGCGGATCTCGATGCCGTGCTGAAGATCGAGTACGCCGCCTTCAGCCACCCCTGGACCCGTGGCATCTTCACCGACAGCCTCAAGTCCTATCAGTGCTGGTTGATGTTCGAGGGCGGCCAGCAGGTCGGCCACGGCGTGATCAACCTGATCCTCGACGAGGCGCACCTGCTCAATATCACCGTCAAGCCGGAAAGCCAGGGCCGCGGCCTCGGCCTGCGCCTGCTCGAACACCTGATGAAGCAAGCCCATGAGCTGGGCGGGCGCGAGTGCTTCCTGGAAGTGCGTGCCAGCAACCAGAGCGCCTACCGCCTGTACGAGCGCTACGGCTTCAACGAAGTGGGCCGGCGCCGCGATTACTACCCGGCGGTTGGTGGGCGGGAAGACGCGCTGGTGATGGCCTGCACGCTGGTGGACTGATCCATCGCCGTCTGGATTGGTGCGCGCGGCGCACCCTACGTCGTTCGGTGGCGCGTGAATGTGTGCTGGTGAGGGCCTGTCCCCGGTCGGCGGGGTGGGTAGGGTGGATCACGTTTTATCGATCTACCGCTTTGGTGGATGTAAAAAGCGACATCCACCCTACCCGTAGGGTGCGCCGTGCGCACCGGGATTTCCGCCAATCACCCCGGATGCCCGTCGACCCGCGCCCGGCACAAGATCGGCGCGTAGTGGACGACGAACAGGGCGAAGGCCAGTCCCCAGCAAGCGGCGGCCAGCCATAGCCAGGCGCCGCCCGCCGCGACCCGGATCAGCGCCCCCAGATTGAGCAGGGCGAAGGCCCAGGCCATGGCCTTCGGCGGTTGCAGCGGCCGGCCGGTATGGCCGAGGCTGACCCGCGCCATCATCGCCAGGATCAGTCCGCCCATTGCGCCCACCGCCAGCGCGTGGCTGGCCAGGCTGGGTTGCGCCAGCCAGCCCAGGTGCCAGGCGGCCATGCCCAGGGTGGCCAGCAACAGCCAGGCGTAGGCCAGGTGCAGCGACCACAAGAGCGGCACGCGCCAGATGCCCGGCAGGTGCCAGCGCCATAGGCGCAGGCCGTGCAGCACCGCCAGCACGGCGAAGGGCAATGCCAGCCAGGGCTGTGCCAGCAGGTTGTGGCCAGTGGCGAACAACGCCGCGACCAGCAGGCCGCAGGCCAGCAGCAACCGATCCAGCCAGGGATGGGCGGTGAAGGCCTCGACCCGGCCCAGGCCGCGCTGGGTGAAGAAGGGAATCACCCGTCCGCCGATCAGGCTCAGCAGCACCGCGATCAACCACAGCGCCGCCAGCGCGCCGCGCCGTTGCAGCGCCTCGTCGCCCTGGGCCAGGCCGGCGAGGGTCAGGCCCTGGCACAGGCCGAGCAGGCTCAGCACCAGCAGGATGGGGTAGTTGTTGCGCTGCCTTGCCGCGATCAGTTGGCGCGCCATCTGCGCGATCAGCAGGGCGACGAAGGCCAGTTGCAGAGCGATCAGCACGCTCAGCGGCACGGGGCTGAACCAGGCCAGGCGCGCCGCCAGCCACAGGGTCAGCAGCGCCATCAGCGGCCGCCCGCTGAGGCCCGGTCGGCCGGTCCAGGTCTGCACCGCGGTGAGCAGGAAGCCGGCGATGATCGCCAGGGCGAAGCCGAACGGCATCTCGTGGCGGTGCCAGGCGAGCAGGCCGCCGGGCACGGTCGGGCTTGCCAGCACACCCTGCAATACCGCCGCCCAGAGGGCGACGGCGAGCAGGGCCAGCAGCGCGCCGGCGAGAAAGAACGGGCGAAAGCCCAGGCGCCACAGCGGAGCAATCGCCAGCGCGCGGTTGCGATCAAGCAGTTGCATGACGCTGCTCCCCTCGCCGCAGGCCGTGCTGCGCCGCCAGGCGCAACACATAACCGAGCTTGAGCAGGCCGGGGCCGACGATGGTCAGGCTATGCGCCAGCACCAGGCTGGCCAGGTTCAGCCTGGACTCCAGGCCATAGGCGGCCAGCAGGCCGATGACGAGCAGGGCCAGGCCGCTCAGCAGCAACCGGCTGGACAGACGCAGCAGCTGCTGCGGGGTGAGCGGGAACATGATGCACCTCCTGATAGCAGGCTGTTGAAAAACTACCTGCGTTGGCAATCCTGCGTTAAAAACGGCCTCAAAATGCTCATTTACAGCATGTAAACTCCGCTTTTTCGGCCGTTTGACTCGCTGGCGCTCGCCCTTCGGGCCAGCCTGCGGCTGTTACTCCCGTTGGTCGTTGCGCCTTGTCTTGCCTGCCTCGCCTACGTTTTTCAACGGCCTGCTAGATCAGCTATCCAGCGCCGCGGCCGGGCCGAAGAACTCGTGGTGGCTCTGCTCGGGCGGCACGCCCAGCTCGCGCAGGTGGCGCCTGACCTGGGCCATGAAAGGCTTCGGGCCGAGGAAGTAGGCGTCCAGATCGCGTTCGGCGGGCAGCCACCGCTCCAGCAGCTCGCGGCTGAGGAAACCCTCGGCGTCGGCCTGATCGCCTGCGCGTGGCTCGCTGTAGCACACGTAGTGACGGATCTGCGGATGCTCGGCGGCCTGCGCCTCGACCCAGTCGCGGAAGGCGTGCACCTCGGCATTGCGCGCGCAGTGGATAAAGTGGATCGGTCGCCCCGAGTGGCGCGCCGCGTCGAGCATGCTCAGCGCCGGGGTGATGCCGACGCCGGCGCTGATCAGCGCCAGCGGCTTGTCCGAGTCGCGCAGGACGAACTCGCCGGCCGGTGGGAACAGCTCCAGCTGGTCGCCGACCTGGACCTTGTCGTGCAGGTGGTTGGATACCCGCCCGCTGGCCTCGCGCTTGACGCTGATGCGGTACTCGCGGCCGTTGGCCGGCGCCGACAGCGAGTAGTTGCGCCGCACTTCCTCGCCGTCCAGCAGCAGACGCAGGCCGATGTACTGGCCGGGCTGGAAGTCGAGCAGGGCGCCGCCGTCGGCCGGCACCAGGTAGAAGGAGGTGATCTCGGTGCTCTCGGCCACCTTGCGCGCCACGCGGAAGGCGCGCGCGCCACGCCAGCCGCCGGGGGCGGCGGCATTCTGCGCGTACTGGCTCTCCTCGGCGCCGATGAGGATATCGGCCAGTTGCCGGTAGGCGATGGCCCAGGCTTCGATCACCGCGTCGGTGGCGATCTCGGCGCCGAGCACCTCGCGGATCGCGCGCAGCAGGCAGCCGCCAACTATGGGGTAATGCTCGGGGAGGATCTGCAGCGACACGTGCTTGTTGACGATCTGCGCCACCAGCGGGCCGAGCGCCTCGAGACGGTCGATATGCTTGGCGTACATCAGCACGCCGTTTGCCAGGGCGCGCGGCTGGTCGCCGCTGGCCTGATGCGCCTGGTTGAACAGCGGGCGCACCTCGGGGAACTCGCCGAGCATCAGGCCGTAGAAATGGGTGGTCAGCGCCTCGCCGCCGCTTTCCAGCAGCGGCACGGTGGCTTTGATCAGATCGCGTTGGGCGTTGGACAGCATGGAGCATCTCCGCAAGGCATGGAAAAGGTGTCGGCCCGGCTCGTCTGGCCAGACCTGGCGTGCTAGCGTTAGCGCTGTATGCTTCTCATGAATCGTGCCATTTAATTTGTCTTTTAAATTCAATGGCTTGTGATTGTTGTTGTGAAAATGACTCGTGATCGATATGAGTCATAAGGACTTCAGGTTGTCGAAATGACCGCTAGCCCGTTGCTGCAGACGCTGATCCCGCTGGTCGCCGACCTGTCCCGCGAGCTGGACGACGGCGAGCGCTACCGCCGCCTGCTGGCCGCCCTGCGCCAGCTGTTCCCCTGCGATGCGGTGGCGCTGCTCAAGCTCGACGGCGAGCAACTGGTGCCGCTGGCGGTGGAGGGGCTGAGCGCCGACACCCTGGGGCGGCGCTTCAAGATCGGCGAGCACCCGCGCCTGGCGGCGCTGCTCGAGCACCGCGGGCCGACCCGTTTCGCCGCAGACTGCGGCCTGCCCGACCCCTACGACGGCCTGGTCGAGGGGCTGCACGGCCACCTGGAGGTACACGACTGCCTGGGCTGCCCGCTGTACCTGGACGACCAGCTGTGGGGCCTGCTGACCCTGGATGCGCTGGACCCGGCCAGCTTCGGCCGCGCCGACCTGGACAGCCTGGACGCCTTCGCCAGCCTGGCGGCGGCCACGGTCAAGGCCAGCGAACGGATCAGCGGCCTGGCCCGGCGGGTGGAGGCCGAGCGCCAGCTCACCGAGCTGTACAAGCAGGCGCGCCAGCAACCGCGCGAGCTGATCGGCCAGAGCGCCGCGCTGCGCAAGCTGCAGGGCGAGATTCGCCTGGTCGGCGACAGCCCGCTGACCGTGCTGATCACCGGCGAAACCGGGGTCGGCAAGGAGCTGGTGGCCGAGGCCATCCACGGCGCCTCGCCGCGCGCGCAACGGCCGCTGGTCAGCCTCAACTGCGCGGCGCTGCCCGAGGCGCTGGTGGAGAGCGAGCTGTTCGGTCACGTGCGCGGCGCCTTCTCCGGCGCGCTCAGCGAGCGCAGCGGCAAGTTCGAGCTGGCCGACGGCGGCAGCCTGTTTCTCGACGAGGTGGGCGAGCTGCCGCTGGCGGTGCAGGCCAAGTTGCTGCGCGTGCTGCAGAGCGGCCAGCTGCAACGGCTCGGCTCGGACCGCGAGCACCGCGTCGACGTGCGGGT
>NZ_JAODYT010000145.1:0-4599 GCF_029834875.1 Pseudomonas sp. GD04158
CCTCGGCTGCCGCGGAAAACTGGCCCTTGCCGTGCAACTGATCGAGCAGGGCTTCAAATTCGTCGTCGGTGATTTCGTCGCTGGCGGCGGAAGCGGCAGACGCCGTCGCCACGGCGGTATCGGCGGCGGTTTCAACCGTGCCGGAGAACTGGCCCTTGCCGTGCAGCTGATCGAGCAGGGATTCGAATTCGTCGTCGGTGATTTCGTCGCTGGCGGCGCTGCTTTCGGCGCCATGGGCAGCAGCGGGCGCATCGCCCAGCGCATCGAGCAGTTGCTCGAACTCGCTGTCGGTGATGTCGCCGGAGGCGGCAGGCGCGGAAACCGGAGCGGGTTCCGGCTCCGCTTCCGGCTCCTGTGCGGGGGCAGCCGCCTCGGCACCAGCGGGCTCGGCCAGACGCGACAGTGCCGCCAGCAGTTCCGGCGTGGCCGGAGTCGGTTCGCGCCGCTCGCGCACCTCGCCGAACATGCCGTTGACGGCATCCAGAGCTTCGAGCACCACGTCCATCAATTCCGAGTCGACGCGACGCTCACCCTTGCGCAGGATGTCGAAGACGTTCTCGGCGATATGGCAGCACTCCACCAGCTCGTTGAGCTGGAGGAAACCCGCCCCGCCCTTGACGGTATGGAAACCGCGGAAGATGGCGTTGAGCAGGTTCATGTCGTCCGGTCGGCTTTCCAGCTCCACGAGCTGTTCGGACAACTGTTCGAGAATCTCGCCGGCCTCTACCAGGAAATCCTGGAGGATCTCTTCATCGGCGCCGAAGCTCATAGGGGGTGCTCCTTAGAATCCAAGACTGGACAGCAGGTCGTCGACATCGTCCTGACTGGAGGCGACGTCATCACGCTTATCGGCATGAATCTGCGGACCTTCACCCCGGGATGGCTCTTTTAATTTTTCCTGTTCGGCGCGCAGCACTTCATGGTCGTGCTGAATACCGGCAAAACGGTCGACCTGACTGGCCATGAGCACCAGCTTGAGCAGGTTGCTTTCCACCTCGGTCACCAACTGGGTGACGCGCTTGATCACCTGGCCGGTCAGGTCCTGGTAGTCCTGCGCCAGCAAGATGTCGTTGAGATGAGCGGACAGCTTGTTGCTGTCACGCTCGCTGCGAGCGAGAAACAACTCGATACGCTTGGCCAGCTCGCGAAAGCCCTCGGCGCCCATCTCGCGGCGCATGAAACGGCCCCACTCCGCGCTCAGGCTCTGCGCCTCGTCACTGAGGTCGTTGACCAGCGGCGCGCTCTGCTCCACCAGATCCATGGTGCGGTTGGCGGCCTTCTCGGTCATGGTCACGACATAGTTCAGGCGCTCGGTGGCATCGGCGATCTGCGACAGCTCCTGGGCATGCGGCATGCGCGGGTCGAGCTGGAAATTGACGATGGCGTTGTGCAGCTCCCGGGTCAGCTTGCCGACCTCGTGGTACAGGCCGCGATCGCGGACCTTGTTGAGCTCGTTGATCAGTTGCACCGCAGCGCCGAAGTTGCCTTGTTCCAGGCTATCGACCAGCTCGCGGGCGTTGCTTTTCAGGGTCGACTCGAGGTCACCCAGCGTGGAGTCATCGTGTTCCATAGCACCCTCGCGGCTGACATCAGCCGTTTACCCGCTCGAAGATCTTCTCGATCTTTTCCTTCAGCACCTGGGCGGTGAAGGGCTTGACCACATAGCCGTTCACGCCGGCCTGTGCCGCTTCGATGATCTGGTCACGTTTGGCTTCGGCGGTAACCATCAACACCGGCAGGTGCTTGAGGCGCTCGTCGGCGCGCACCGCGCGCAGCAGGTCGATGCCGGTCATGCCGGGCATGTTCCAGTCGGTCACCAGAAAGTCGAAGCTGCCGCTCTGCAGCATGGGCAGTGCCGAAGTGCCATCGTCGGCCTCGGCGGTGTTGGTGAAGCCCAAGTCCCGCAAGAGGTTCTTGATGATCCGTCGCATCGTCGAGAAATCGTCAACGATGAGGATTTTCATGTTCTTGTCCAAGTCGACCTCCGTACAGTCCCAAACGCATTGCACACGCAATGACGCCCTTTAATCGTGAAACCGACTCAGCTGGCGCGCCACTCGCCGAGCCGCGAGCGCAACCGCGCTGCGCACTGGCTATGCAACTGGCTGACGCGCGACTCGCTGACCCCCAGCACTTCGCCGATTTCCTTCAAGTTCAGTTCTTCATCGTAATACAGCGCCAGCACGAGACGTTCGCGCTCCGGCAAACCGGCGATGGCATCGGCCAAGGCCGCCTGGAAGCGTTCGTCTTCGAGGTCCCGCGAAGGTTCGAGGTGGGTGTGCCCGGCGTCTTCGTGCAAACCGCCATGCTCGCCGTCCTGCAACAGGTCGTCGAAGCTGAACAAACGGCTGCCCAAAGTGTCGCCAAGGATGCCGTAGTAATCCTCGAGACTCAATTGGAGTTCGGCCGCAACCTCGTGATCTTTAGCGTCTCGCCCGGTTCTTGCTTCAACGACACGAATGGCATCGCTGACCATGCGGCTGTTGCGGTGCACCGAACGCGGGGCCCAGTCGCCCTTGCGTACCTCGTCGAGCATGGCACCGCGGATGCGGATACCGGCGAAGGTTTCGAAACTCGCCCCCTTGCCGGAGTCGTATTTGCGCGACGCTTCCAGCAGGCCGATCATGCCGGCCTGAATGAGATCGTCGACTTGCACGCTGGCCGGTAAACGGGCCAGCAGGTGATAAGCAATGCGCTTGACCAGAGGGGCATAGCGTTCGATCAGCTGGTGCTGGGAGTCCTGCGCCTGCGCCTTGTTGTACATACGAAGTCCAGAGGCTGCTGTCATACGGCCGAGTCTGCGGTCGGTTGCTGCACCAGACGCTCGACGAAAAATTCCAGATGGCCACGGGGGTTGGCCGGCAAGGGCCAGGTATCGACCTTCTGAGCTATCGCCTTGAACGCCAGAGCGCACTTGGAACGAGGGAAGGCTTCATAGACGGCGCGCTGCTTCTGCACGGCCTTGCGCACGCACTCATCGTAGGGTACGGCGCCGACATACTGCAGGGCGACATCGAGGAAACGATCCGTCACCTTGGTCAGCTTAGCAAAGAGATTGCGCCCTTCCTGCGGGCTATGGGCCATATTGGCCAGAACGCGGAAGCGACTGATGCCGTGATCGCGGTTGAGCAGCTTGATCAGCGCGTAGGCGTCGGTGATGGAAGTCGGCTCGTCACACACCACCACGAGGATCTCCTGGGCGGCGCGAACGAAGCTGACCACCGCATCGCCGATGCCGGCAGCGGTGTCGATCACCAGCACGTCGAGGTTCTCGCTGATGTCGCTGAAGGCTTGAATCAGGCCGGCATGCTGCATCGGCGAGAGATTGACCATCGCCTGCGTGCCGGAGGCCGCCGGGACGATGCGGATACCGCCCGGTCCCTGCAGCAGCACGTCGCGCAGATCGCATTCACCGGCAATCACGTCGGCCAGGGTGCGCTTGGGCGTCAGCCCCAGCAAAACGTCGACATTCGCCAACCCCAGGTCGGCATCCATCAACATCACCCGACGGCCGAGATCGGCCAGGGCCATGGACAGATTCACCGACACATTGGTCTTGCCGACGCCACCCTTGCCGCCGGTCACCGCAATCACCTGTACGGGATGCATACCCATGTTCTTTCTACACCTTGTCTAACTTCGACCTGGCCTCGTGGCCGTTTACTCCCGCGTC
Organism: Pseudomonas sp. GD04158; assembly: GCF_029834875.1. NCBI lineage: Bacteria > Pseudomonadati > Pseudomonadota > Gammaproteobacteria > Pseudomonadales > Pseudomonadaceae > Pseudomonas > Pseudomonas sp. GD04158. Next base: position 3,674 of record NZ_JAODYT010000145.1, read on the forward strand.
ATGACGCGGGAGGGTGCTACATTCTCGCCGTTTCAGCCGGCACGCTGCGCGGGGCTGTGGTACAGCCCGGCGAACATCTGCGCCATGGCATCCTCGCTCGGCGGCTCGGCGGTCTGCAGGCCTACGGCGCGGCTGACCAGCTGGTGACTACGCGGCACCTGCAGATCATCCGGGATCCGCGGTCCGTCCGTGACATAGGCTACCGGCAGATGCTGGCCTATAGCCAGACCCAAAACCTCACCCAGGCTCGCGGCCTCGTCCAGCTTCGTCAGTATGCAGCCAGAAAGGCCACAACGCTTGTAACTATGGTAGGCCGCCTTGAGCACTTGGCTCTGACTTGTTGCAGCCAGGACCAAATAATTCTTCGCCTTGATCCGCGCCGAGGCCAGGCTTTCCAGCTGCAGGCGCAGCGCCGGATCGTTACCCGGCAGACCGGCGGTATCGACCAGCACCACGCGCTTCTTGGCCAGCGGCGTCAGCGCCTGCAGCAGGGACTGACCGGGATCGATCTGGGTCACCGATACACCCAGAATACGCCCCAATGTCTTGAGCTGCTCCTGGGCACCGATACGGAAGCTGTCCATGCTCACCAGAGCGACCTGCTGCGCGCCGTACTTAAGCACGTAGCGCGCCGCCAGCTTGGCCAGGGTGGTGGTCTTGCCCATGCCGGCCGGACCGACCAGGGCGATCACCCCGCCCTCCTCCAGCGGCTCGACCTTGGGCGTCTTGATCGCATGCGCCAGGTGCGCCAGCAGCATGCGCCAGGCCTGACGCGGCTCGGCCACACCCGCGACCTTGCTCAGCAGTGCCTGCGACAGTTCGGCAGACAGGCCCATGCGCTGCAGGCGACGCCACAGATTGGCCTGCTGCGGACGACGCGTCTGCAACTGGCCCCAGGCGATCGACCCCAGCTGAACCTCAATCAG
>NZ_JAODYT010000146.1:0-4106 GCF_029834875.1 Pseudomonas sp. GD04158
GACAATGCCAGCTTCCTGCTGGCCGCCTGCGGCCTGCTCGACGGGCACAGGGTTGCGGTGCACTGGCGGCATGAGGCGGAGTTCCGCGCCAGCTTTGCGCATGTGCGCCTCGCCCGCGAACGCCTGTATTGCCTCGATGGCGAGCGAATCTCCTGCGCCGGCGGCGCGGCGGCCATCGACCTGGCGGTGGAACTGCTGGCCCAGGGCAGTGGTCGGGCCCGCGCGCTCAAGGGCCTGGCCGATATGCTGGTGGACGAGACGCGCAGCGGCCAGCACGCGCTGCGTTCACTGCAGGTGGCGCCGAGCGGCGAACGTCATGTCGATCGCGCCATCGCCCTGATGCGTCATGGCCTGGCCAGCGCCGACGGCATCGAGCAACTGGCGGCCAGCGTCGGCATCAGCCGGCGTCAGCTCGACCGCCTGTTCCATGCCAGCCAGGGCATGAGTGCGCGCGAATACTGGAACGAGCTGCGCCTGCAGCATGTGCGCTGGCGCCTGCTCAATTCCAGCCACAGCCTGGCGCAGCTTGCCGACGAGATCGGCGTCAGTGATGCCAGCCATCTGGGCAAGCTGTTTCGTCAGCGCTTCGGCGTGGCGCCGGGGGCCTTTCGGCGGCAGCGTGGTATGCAGGGGGTCGACGCCGGATAGATCTGGTGCGCACAGCGCACCCTACGGGTCGGCGCAGGGTGTCGCAGGGCCGCCTAGGCCGTGCGCACCCATCAATCCTGTGGATAACTGCGCGGCGTATACACCCACTCGCCACCATCGGCGCGGGGGAAGCGGCGGGTCTGGCTGGAGCCGATGATCACCAGGGTGCGCATATCGACCAGCTCCGGGGTCAGCTCGCCGAGGGTGAGGGTGCGCAGGGCTTCGGCCGGGCGGCCGATATCGCGCCCCAGCACCACCAGGGTCTGCGGTTCGCGATGCTGGCGCAGCAGCTCCAGGGCGCGGCCGAGTTGCCAGGGGCGGGCCTTGGAGATCGGGTTGTAGAAGGCCATGGCCAGATCGGCGATGGCGGCATGCTGCAGGCGTTTTTCGATAACCGCCCAGGGCTTGAGGTTGTCGGACAGGGAGATCAGGCAGAAGTCGTGGCCCAGCGGCGCGCCGGCCTTGGCGGCGGTGGCCAGGGCGGCGGAGACGCCCGGCAGCACCTCCAGTTCGACGCCGTGCCAGGCCTCGCTCTGCGGGCTTTCCAGCGCTTCCATCACGGCAGCAGCCATGGCGAATACGCCGGGGTCGCCGGAGGAGATCATCACCACGCGGCGGCCCGTGGCGGCCAGTTCGAAGGCATGGGCGGCGCGCTGCAGTTCCTCGCGGTTGTCGCTGGGGTGCACGCATTGATCGGCGCGCAGCGGGCCGGCCATCTTCACGTAGGTGTCGTAGCCGAGCAGATCTTCGGCCTCGTCCAGGGCACGGCGCACGGCCGGGGTCATATGCTCGGCTGCGCCGGGGCCGAGGCCGACCACGCTAAGACGGCCGCGGCGCTGACCGAAGCGCTCGATATCCAGTGGTTGTTCGCCCAGCAGCAGGCGCAGGCCGTCGCCCCGGTGGCATTCGGCAGGCAGCTGGGAGGCGCTGTGGATAAAACGCAGCGGTAGCCTGAGCTCCCTTGCGGCCGCGTGCAGCTCGGCATTGGCCATCCAGCCTTTGTCCGCAAGCAGGCAGGCCAGTGCCTGCGGCGCCAGCTTGGCGGCGCTCAGCGCCTGCTGCAGGCGGGTGGCCAGGTCGGCGCCGGGGCGTTCGATCAGCGCGGCAGCGACGCGCGGGTGGATCAGCAGTTCGTCGGCCCTCGGTGGGCGTTGCTCGGCGGTGATATGGATCACCCGCGACGCGGTCTGATCCACCGGCAGCTGCGCCGCCTCCAGCCAGGGCGCCTGGCCCTCGATGCGCACGCTCTCGCCGCCGAGCAGATCGCTGACGAAGCGCTTGCCCTGCTGCAGGTCAGCCAGCGCATAGCCGGCCGGCGGCTCCAGCAGGCAGGTGCCGAAGCGTAGTTCGCCGCTGGTGGTGATGGCCGGCGCCACGCCCAGGTGCGGGGCGATCTCGCGGGCCAGACGATTGACCCCGGCCAGGCCGCCGAGCAGCGGCACCACGGCGCTGCCGTCCTCGGCCAGGGCCAGCACCGGCGGCTCGGTGCCCTTTTCCGCCAGTAGCGCGGCCAGGCTGCGGATGACGATGCCGGCGGCGCATAGCGCCAGCAGCGGCTGGCCGGCGCGATACAGGGCGCGCAGGTGGTCACCGAAGTCGTCGTAATGGCGCTCTGCGACATCGACACGGCCGCGCAGGCCATGGATCACGGCCTGTGGATAAAGCGCCTTGAGGCGTTGTGCAGTGGCCAGCGCGCTGGCGCCGAGGATGACGATGTTCATGCGGTAAATCCTGTAGCCCGGATGCAAGCCGGGGAATGGGTTTCCCGGATTGCATCCGGGCTACGCGCTTCGAGGTATTTTTCGTAGGCGCCCGCTTGCGGGCGATGCGCCTGCAATGGATCGCCGGCAAGCCGGCTCCTACAGCGTTGGCGGTGTTATCCCCGCCACTTCTGCCCGGGCACCAGAATCATCGAGAAGTACGGCGAATCCATCGGCTCCACCTCGTCCAGCGGCACGATCTTCTGACTGGCCATGGTGGCGCGCTCGACGTAATGGGCGCGGCCATCTAGGCCCAGCTTGCGCAGCACGCGGCGTACCTTGTCGAAGTTGCGCCCGAGCTTCATCACCACGGCGGCCTCGGCGTCGCGCAGGCGCTGTTCCAGCTCGTCTTCCGCCAGCACGCCGGAGAGCACGCTCAAGCTCTGGTTGCGGTACACCAGCGGTGTACCGAGCACCGAGGCGCAGCCGAGCATGGAGCACACGCCGGGTACCACCTCCACCTCGTAGCGGTCGGCCAGGCGATCGTGCAGGTACATGTAGGAGCCGTAGAAGAACGGGTCGCCCTCGCAGATCACCGCCACGTCCTGGCCCGCGTCCAGCAGCCGGGCGATCTGCTCGGCGCAGGTGTCGTAGAAGTCGGCGATCACATCCTCGTAGGACAGCGGCGGGGCGAGCTTCTCGGTGGTCACCGGGTAGACCAGCGGCAGGCGCTGTTGGGCGGCGTCCAGGTGCTTTTCGATGATGCCGAAGGCATTCCCGCCGTGGCCGGCATTGTGCTTGGCCTTGGCCACGAAGTAGGCCACCACCGGCGCCGACTGGAGCAGACGCAGGGCCTTGAGGGTAAGCAGCTCGGGGTCGCCGGGGCCGACGCCGAGGCCGAGCAGACGACCAGCCATCATTCCACCTCCGAGGCCAGGGCGTTGACCGCGGCCACCGCCATGGCGCTGCCGCCACGGCGGCCACGGATGATCACGTAGGGCACGCCGCGGCTGTCTGCGGCCAGGGCATCCTTGGATTCCGCCGCGCCGATAAAGCCCACCGGCATGCCGATGATCAGCGCCGGCTTGGGCGCGCCGGCGTCGAGCATTTCCAGCAGGTAGAACAGCGCGGTGGGGGCATTGCCGATCACCACCACGCTGCCCTCCAGGTGCTCGCGCCAGTGCTCCAGGGCCACCGCCGAGCGGGTGTTGCCGACTTCGCGGGCCAGCTCCGGCACACCGGCGTCATGCAGGGTGCAGATCACGTGGTTGTTCGCCGGCAGGCGCGGGCGGGTGATGCCCTCGGCGACCATGCGCGCATCGCAGAGAATCGGCGCGCCAGCTAGCAGCGCCGCACGACCGGCCGCGCCGGCACCGGCGGAGAAGCGCAGATCCTCCACCACGTCGACCATGCCGCAGGCGTGGATCACCCGTACGGCGAGTTTCTCCAGGTCGGCGGGGATGCCGTCGAGGTTGGCCTCGGCGCGGATGGTGGCGAAGGAGCGGCGGTAGATTTCCTGGCCGTCGCGGATGTAATCAAGCATCGGGTTTTCCTGCGGGGTGTTGGCGGGCGAACCAGGCGCCGGCCTCGTCGATGGTCATGGCCGGCGCCAGCAGACGGCCGAAACCGGGTGCCTCGGGCGTGCGTTGGTAGAGCTGGTAGTGATCGGGCGTGCTGGCCAGCAGGGTATAGGGCTGCACGCGGGCGCTGGCGCAACTGCGCGGGCAGGCGCTGAGGTGCACCTGAGGGCGGGCGCGG
>NZ_JAODYT010000147.1:0-3993 GCF_029834875.1 Pseudomonas sp. GD04158
CGGACTGGGCCGGGCGCACGCTGATCTTCCCCTTGCAGATTCCGGTGGGCATCGTCGCCTCGGTGCTGTGCGGCGGCTATTTCGTGTTGCTGCTGATTCGCGGGAGGCTGGCATGAGGCGGTGGCTGCTGGGCGTGCTGCTGCTCTGGCTGGCGCCGGTGTGGGCTGACACCGCGCCGCGGGTGGCGGCGCTGAGCTGGGAGGCCACCGAACACCTGCTGATGCTCGACGTGACGCCGCTGACCGTTGCCGATGCCGGCGACTATCGCACCTGGGTGGTACGGCCGACCTTGCCCGCTGGCGTGCCCTCGGCCGGCTCGCGCCTGGAGCCCAATCTCGAACTGCTGGCCGAGCTGCAACCCGAGTTGATCGTCATCCCCCCTTTGCTGGAGGACATCCGCCCGCTGCTTGAGCGTATCGCGCCGGTGCAGGTGTACCAGGGCTTCAGCCAGCAGCACGACAATCTGCAGGCGCAGCGCGAGGCGTTTCTCGACCTGGCGCGCGCGCTGGGCCGCGAGGCATTGGCCGAGCAGCGCCTGCAGGCCATGGACGCCGAGCTGGCGCGCTGGCGTGAGCGGCTGCAGGCGCATTACGATGGCGCGCTGCCGGCAGTGACGGTGATCCGTCTGTCCTCGCCGACGGCGGCCTTCATCAATGGACCCAACTCCATGCCGCAACACGCGCTGACCTTGCTCGGTCTGCAGCCGGCCATGCAGCTGGCACCCAGCCCCTGGGGCATCACCCAGGTGCCGATCACCGCCCTGGGGCGCATCGACCGGGGCGCGGTGCTGCATATCGAACCCTTCGCCCAGGAGGCGCAGCTGTTCGCCTCGCCGTTGTGGCAGGCGATGCCCTTCGTGCGTGAGCAGCGCTTTGCCGGGATGCCTTCGACCTGGACCTATGGCGGGGTGTTTTCCCTGCAGTACCTGGCCGAGGCCATGGCTCAAGCACTGCTGAAACTGCCGTCCGACGCTGGAAAAGCGCCACGCCAGCCCCTAGAGTAGTGCGATTCGAATATAAGTCTGCCGTGCGTGACGACATCGCATGGGGCAAATGGGGGCCCCGGTGTCGTTCGACAGGCTTGGCAGGTTGTTGAATGACCACCTGCGTTGCCACCGCTGCGTCAAAGACAGGCCCGATCGAAATGCGCACTTACGGCGGTAAGATGTGTCTTTCACGCCTGTCTTTCCTTGCGCTGGCTGCCTCGGCAACGCTTTTCAACAGTCTGCTTAGTGGAGTCGTATGTACCGGCTGCTCCTGCTCTTCTTGAGCCTCGTTTTTTCCTCGCTCGTGGGCGCCGTTACCTTCGACGAAAAGATGCGCGCCTTGCCGCTGGGGCAGAGCATGTACGTGTTCGAGGACGTGCGCGGCGATGCCAGCATCGACGACGTCGCCTCGCCAGCCCTGCAGGGCAGCTTCCGTCTGCATGACAAGCCGGTGCTCAATGCCGGCTACTCGCGCTCGGTGTTCTGGCTGCGTCTGGATCTGGAATACCGCCCCATACAGGCGCAGGGCCCGCGCAACTGGCTGCTGGAACTGGCCTACCCGCCGCTCGATCATCTGGAGCTCTACCTGCCCGACGACCGCGGCAGCTTCGCGCTGGCGCAGCGCACCGGCGACGCCCTGCCATTTGACACGCGGCAGATCCGGCAGAACAACTACCTGTTCGAGCTGAACCTCGAACCAGGCCAGAGCAAGCGCATCTACCTGCGTCTGGAAAGCCAGGGCTCGATCCAGGCGCCACTGACTCTGTGGGCGCCCAACGCCTATCTGGAAGAGCAGCCTGGGCGCATCTACGTGCTCGGCATCATCTATGGCGTGCTGCTGGTGATGCTGGTGTACAACCTGTTCATCTTCCTCAGCGTACGCGACACCAGCTACCTGTATTACATCCTCTACATCGCCTCGTTCGGCCTGTATCAGGTTTCGGTCAACGGTGCCGGCATCGAGTATTTCTGGCCCAACAGTCCCTGGTGGGCCAATGCCGCCACGCCCTTCCTGATCGGCTCGGCTGCCCTGTTCGGCTGTCAGTTCGCCCGCAGCTTCCTGCACACCGCCGAGCACAGCCCCTGGGTCGACCGCCTGCTGCTGCTGCTGATGGCCTGCGGCGCCGTGGTGATGGTCCTGGCGCTGAGCGTCAGCTACGCCACCGCGCTGCGTCTGGCCACCTATCTCGCTCTGCTGTTCACCGTGGTGATCTTCGCCGCCGGTGTGCTCGCCTGGCTGCGTGGCATGCGCGTGGCGCGCTACTTCATCTTTGCCTGGACCGCCTTTCTGGCCGGCGGCATCGTCAACACGCTGATGGTGCTGGGCCATCTGCCCAATGTCTTTCTCACCATGTACGCCAGCCAGATCGGCTCGGCGCTGGAGGTCGGCCTGCTGTCGCTGGCTCTGGCCGACCGCATCAACGCCATGAAGGAGGAGCGCACGCGCATCCTCCAGGAGGCCGGGCGCAAGCTGGAGGCGCTGAACCAGGAGCTGGCCGACAGCAACCGCTTCAAGGACGAGTTCCTCGCCACCGTGACCCACGAACTGCGCACGCCGATGAACGGCGTGATCGGCTCGCTGGAGCTGATGCAGACGGTGAAGATGGACGTCGAGCTGGAGCAGTATCAGAAAACCGCCGCGGCCTCGGCGCGCGACATGATGCGCATGGTCAACGACATCCTGGCGCTGACCGAGCTGCAGGCCGGCAAGCTCTACCCGCGGCGCGAGACGTTCAGCCTGCGTGGTCTGTTCGACGGCCTGCGCGCGCAGTACGCCGCGCGTGCCGACGACAAGGGCCTGGCATTCGTGCTGGAGCTGGACGACAGCCTGCCCGACACCCTCGAGGGCGACGCTGCCAAGCTGGCCCAGGCGCTGGGCTATCTGCTGGACAACGCCATCAAGTTCACCGCCGAAGGCAGCGTGACGCTGCAGGTCGGTCGCGCCGGCAGCCACGCCGACAACCTGCCGCTGAGCGTGGTGGTCAGCGACACCGGCGTAGGCTTCGAGCCCGGCGAGGGCGATCTGTATCAGCGTTTCCATCAGCTCGACGGTTCGATGACGCGCAAATACGGTGGCCTCGGCATCGGCCTGGCGATCTGCCGGCAACTGGTCGACCTGCTCGGCGGCGCCCTCAGCCACGAATCGCAGCTGGGCGTGGGCAGCCGCTTCCGCCTCGACGTGCCCCTGACCCTGCCGCCGCAACAGCCCGCCAGCACCGCCCGCCCGCGCTCGAGCGGCCGGGTGCCGCTGCGCCAGGCTCAGCAGTGCACAGTGCTGATCGTCGAGGACAACGCCATCAACCAGTTGGTGACGCGCGGCATGCTACTCAAGCTCGGTTACCGGGTGCGCACCGCCGACAATGGCGCCGAAGCCCTGGACCTGCTGCGCAGCGAGACCGTGGATGCCGTGTTGCTGGATTGCCAGATGCCGGTCATGGACGGCTTCGCCACCTGCCGCGCCCTGCGTGCGCTGCCCGGTTGCGCCGAGGTACCGGTGCTGGCGATCACCGCCCATAGCCACAGCGGCGACCGCGAACGCTGCCTGGCTGCCGGCATGAGCGACTACCTGGCCAAGCCGATGAAGTTCGAAGAGCTGCGCGTGCTGCTGCACGACTGGGTGCTCTGTCGTCCGCCTGCCGTCTCGCAGTCGCCGGGCATGCCGTAGATCGGCTGCAGCCCGACACGCGTCCGCGCTGCGAAGCGGCTATCGATGTCCGTTCGGCCGCAGATATGGCCGGATCGTCCCTTTAGCCATGGTCTGAATCCTGATTCACTACGAACATGTGAATCAGGATTCAGACCATGGCCTATCGCACCACCGAAGCCCGTCTCGACCGTGACCAGGCGCTGCGCGAGCGCATTCTGGCCTGCGCACTGCAGCGCGTGAGCGCAGGCGGTTTCGCGGCGCTGACCATGCAGGCGCTGGCCGACGATGTCGGCATCGCCACCGGCAGCCTGTACCGGCACTTTCGCAGCAAGGGCGAACTGGCGGCCGAGGTCTTCGCCAG
>NZ_JAODYT010000148.1:0-3911 GCF_029834875.1 Pseudomonas sp. GD04158
CAGCTCGTCGATGGCATCCCAGGCCGCCTTGTAGCTGAGCCCGGCTGCCTTGGCCGCGCGGGTGATGGACCCCTGCTCGGCGATCTGCTCGAGCAGGGCCAGGCGCTTCGGGCGGCGGTTGAGCAGTTGGGCGAGGGGATCGAGTGGCGACATGGCTCTTGGGCGGCTGGAGAACTGCACGGCACGGTGCGGGACTGCGCCATGTGCGTCAAGTCAGCCATCGCCCGGGCGCGGCGTGCGGGCCAGGCAGTAGACATCGACCCGCTGGGCACCGGCGTGGCGCAGCAAACGGGCGAGCGTACCGGCGGTCGCACCGGTGGTGAGTACGTCGTCGACCAGCGCCAGATGGCAGCCGGCAACCTGCGCTTTGGCATCCAGGGTGAAGGCCTGGCGCAGGTTGCGCTTGCGCGTGGCGGCGTCCAGACCTTGCTGCGCGGGCGTGTCGATGCGGCGCTGCAGCCAGTCATGCTGCACCGGCAAACCCAGGCTGGCGCCCAGCCAGGTGGCGAGCATCTGCGCCTGGTTGAAGCCGCGCAGTCGCTGGCGCTTGCGTGCCAGAGGCACTGGTAGAAGCACTTGCGGTCGCGCCAGCCCTTCGTCGTAGGCGTGGCTCAGGTGCTCGGCCAGCAATTCGCCGAGCAGGCGGCCGTGAGGCCATTGGCCCTGGTGCTTGAAGCGGGTGATCAGGTTGTCCACCGGAAAGGCGTAGCGCCACGGCGCTTCCACGCGGGCGAAGCTCGGCGGCTTGTTCTGGCAGGCGCCGCAGATCATGCCTTGGGCCGGTAGCGGCACTGCGCAGACCTGGCAGTGTGCGCCGAGCCAGGGCAAGTCGGTCTGGCAGGCGCTGCAGATGCTCAGTTCGGCGTGATCGCTGGCTTCATCGCACAGCTGGCAGTGGCGCCTGGGGCGCAGCCAGGCAAGGCGATGCGCGAGCGAAGCTGGAAAGAGCGGCATGCGGGCTCGTCCGTGAGCGAAAACTCTGAGGCTAGTCTGCCCTCAGCGAATCAGCCAACCCATCACCACCAGACCGAGGAACAGCCAGATGACGCCGCCGACGATGGAGCGGCGCAGCAGCGCGCGTATGCCGCTGTAGAGAAACAGCAGGCCGATGATCAGCAGGATGATGCTGAAGATCGACACATCCATGCCGATGGCGCTGGCCAGACCGTGGAGAAAATCGTCGATGGCATCGGCCACGGCGCCCAGCGCGCCGGAGAGCATGTCGACGACGAAGCGGATGGCGCGGCCCAGAGCATGGCCCAACCCTTCGAAAAAACCTTCTACCAGCATGCAAGCGTCCTGTTGTGGGAGTAGGTATTTGGCAAGATGCCATGATGGAAGTTCGATTGTTCAATTATTGATCTATCGTCAACCTGTGCCTTTCTTGCGGTTGACAGCATCCAACTGCCACATATGATGGCCTGAGCCTGAATGCCCCTGTGGGCCCGACAACAGATGCCGCCAAGCGTCGAAGGACTTCTCAAATGAGCGCAACCGCCGCAATCACCACCCGCCACGACTGGACTCTCGCCGAGGTTCGCGCACTGTTCGAGCAGCCGTTCAACGACCTGCTGTTCCAGGCGCAGAGCGTCCATCGTCAGCACTTCGACCCCAACCGTGTGCAGGTTTCCACGCTGCTGTCGATCAAGACCGGCGCGTGTCCGGAGGATTGCAAGTACTGCCCGCAGTCCGGCCACTACAACACCGGCCTGGACAAGGAAAAGCTGATGGAGGTGGAGAAGGTGCTCCAGGCCGCCGCCGAGGCCAAGGCCATCGGCTCCACCCGCTTCTGCATGGGCGCGGCCTGGAAGCATCCGTCGGCCAAGGACATGCCCTACGTGCTGAAGATGGTCGAGGGCGTGAAGAAGCTCGGCCTGGAAACCTGCATGACCCTGGGCAAGCTGACTCAGGAGCAGACCCAGGCGCTGGCCGAGGCGGGGCTGGACTACTACAACCACAACCTCGATACCTCGCCGGAGTTCTACGGCAACATCATCACCACCCGCACCTATTCCGAGCGTCTGCAGACCCTGGCCTACGTGCGTGAGGCGGGGATGAAGATCTGCTCCGGCGGCATCCTCGGCATGGGCGAGTCGGTGGACGACCGCGCAGGGCTGTTGATCCAGCTGGCCAACCTGCCGGAGCACCCGGAGAGCGTGCCGATCAACATGCTGGTCAAGGTCAAGGGCACGCCGCTGGCCGAGGAGAAGGACGTCGACCCGTTCGATTTCATCCGCACCCTGGCCGTGGCGCGCATCATGATGCCAAAATCCCACGTGCGCCTGTCCGCCGGCCGCGAGCAGATGAACGAGCAGATGCAGGCCCTGGCCTTCATGGCCGGCGCCAACTCAATCTTCTACGGCGAGAAGCTGCTGACCACCGCCAACCCCCAGGCGGACAAGGACATGGCGCTGTTCAAGCGCCTCGGCATCAAGCCGGAAGAGCGCGAGGAACATGCCGACGAGGTGCACCAGGCCGCCATCGAGCAGGCGCTGGTCGAGCAGCGCGATTCCAAGCTGTTCTACAACGCCGCCTCGGCCTGATTCCTCTTGTGTGGGAGCGAGCGCTGCTCGCTCTTACGGAAACCGTGCATGAGCTTCGATCTCGCTGCCCGCCTGGCCGAGCGCCAGGCCGCCGATCTGTTCCGCCAGCGCCCGCTGTTGCAGACCCCACAGGGGCCACAGGTGCGCGCCGACGATCAGGAGCTGCTGGCCTTCTGTTCCAACGACTACCTGGGCCTGGCCAATCACCCCGAGGTGATCCGTGCCCTGCAGCTGGGTGCGGAAAAATGGGGCGTCGGCGGCGGCGCCTCGCATCTGGTGATCGGCCACAGCACGCCGCACCATGAGCTGGAAGAGGCGCTGGCGGAATTCACCGGGCGCCCGCGGGCGCTGCTGTTCTCCACCGGCTACATGGCCAACCTGGCGGTCGTCACCGCGCTGCTCGGTCAGGGCGACAGCGTGCTGCAGGACCGTCTCAACCACGCCTCGCTGCTCGATGCCGGCCTGCTTTGCGGCGCGCGTTTCTCGCGCTACCTGCACAACGATGCGGTGAGCCTGGCCAATCGCCTGCGCAAGGCCAGCGGCAACTGCCTGGTGGTCACCGATGGCGTGTTCAGCATGGACGGTGACCTCGCCGATCTGCCGGTGCTGTGCGCCGAAGCGCGCGCCCGGGACGCCTGGGTAATGGTTGACGACGCCCATGGCTTCGGCCCGCTGGGCGCCACCGGCGGCGGCATCGTCGAGCACTTCGGTCTGGGCCTGGATGAGGTGCAGGTGCTGGTCGGCACGCTGGGCAAGGCCTTCGGTACCGCCGGCGCCTTCGTCGCCGGCAGCGAGGAACTGATCGAGACCCTGATCCAGTTCGCCCGCCCCTACATCTACACCACCAGCCAGCCGCCGGCGGTGGCCTGCGCCACCTTGAAAAGCCTGGAGCTGCTGCGCAGAGAAGGCTGGCGCCGCGAGCACCTGCAGCGGCTGATCGCGCGCTTTCGTCAGGGCGCGGCCGAGATCGGCCTGAGCCTGATGGACAGCCCGACGCCGATCCAGCCGATCCTGGTCGGCGACAGCGCCCGGGCGCTGAAACTCTCGGCCCTGCTCAAGGACCGCGGCCTGCTGGTCGGGGCTATCCGTCCGCCCACCGTACCGGCGGGCAGCGCGCGGCTGCGCGTGACCCTGTCCGCCGCGCACAGCGAGGCGCAGCTCGAGCTGCTGCTCGAAGCCCTGGCCGAGTGCTGGCCGCAGGTGCAGGCCGATGCGTGAGACGCTGATTCTGTTGCCGGGCTGGGGCCTGGATGGTGCCGTGCTGCAGCCGCTGGCCGAGGCGCTGGGTGACGAACTGCAGGTGCACGTTGCCGATCTGCCGGCGCTGACCTCGGTCAGCGTGCCGGATTGGCTGGACGAGCTGGACGC
>NZ_JAODYT010000149.1:0-3857 GCF_029834875.1 Pseudomonas sp. GD04158
CTACCAGACCGTTGCGAACGCTCATGCCGCTAAGCCAGATCGAAATTCTCCACCAGGACGCCGCCCTGCTGGTGATCAACAAGCCCACCCTGCTGCTGTCGGTGCCGGGTCGTGCCGACGACAACAAGGATTGCCTGGTTACCCGCCTGCAGGAAAACGGTTACCCCGAGGCGCGCATCGTCCATCGGCTGGACTGGGAAACCTCCGGCATCATCGTCCTGGCGCGCGATGCCGACAGCCACCGCGAGCTGTCGCGCCAGTTCCATGATCGCGAGACCGAGAAAGCCTATACCGCGCTGTGCTGGGGCCAGCCCGAGGCCGACAGCGGCAGCATCGACCTGCCGCTGCGCTACGACCCGCCAACCAAGCCGCGCCACGTGGTCGATCACGAACTGGGCAAGCATGCCCTGACCCACTGGCGCGTGCTCGAGCGCTGCGGCGACTGGTGCCGGGTCGAGCTCACCCCCATCACCGGGCGCTCGCACCAGCTGCGCGTGCATATGCTGTCCCTCGGCCATCCGCTGCTAGGCGACCGCCTCTACGCCCACGAACAAGCCCTGGCCGCCCATGAGCGGCTGTGCCTACACGCCAGCATGCTCGCCCTGACCCACCCGCAAAGCGGCGAACGCCTGCGCTTCGAGTGCCCGGCACCGTTCTGATCACTCCCGCCCCGCGCGGCAACCCGTAGGGTGCGCCGTGCGCACCGGCAAAGGCGGCGGGGCAATCTCAGCGCAAACGCGAAGCGGTGCGCGGCGCCCCGCAGATAGACGCCAACTATCGCCCCAAACACGTGCACGGCCGGCACAGCACGATGCAAATTGGTTAAACTCGCGCCATCGTTGCCCGGAGTCCCTATGCGCGAAGAACTGATCCAAGGCCTGCTCGATTTTCTCAACGCCTCGCCGACCCCCTTCCACGCCACCACCAGCCTGGCCATGCGCCTGGAAGCGGCCGGTTATCGCCATCTGGACGAGCGCGCGCCCTGGCACACCGAGGCCGGTGGCCGCTATTACGTGACCCGCAACGACTCCTCGATCATCGCCTTCAAGCTGGGCAAGCGCCCCGTGGTCGAGGGCGGCATTCGCCTGGTCGGCGCGCATACCGACAGCCCCTGCCTGCGCGTCAAACCCAGCCCGGAGCTGCAGCGCCAGGGCTATTTCCAGCTCGGCGTGGAAGTCTACGGCGGCGCCCTGCTCGCCCCCTGGTTTGATCGCGACTTGTCGCTGGCCGGCCGCGTGACCTATCGCCGCGACGGCAAGGTCGAGAGCCAGCTGATCGACTTCTACCAGCCCATCGCCGTGATTCCCAACCTGGCCATCCACCTCAACCGCGAGGCCAACATGGGCTGGGCAATCAACGCGCAGAACGAGTTGCCGCCGATTCTCGCCCAGCTCGCCAGCAGCGAGACTGCCGACTTCCGCGCCCTGCTCGCCGAGCAGTTGGCCATGGAGCACGATTTCAACCCCGATGCGGTGCTCGATTACGAGCTGAGCTTCTACGACACCCAGAGCGCGGCCATCGTCGGCCTCAACCAGGACTTCATCGCCAGTGCGCGCCTGGACAATCTGCTGTCCTGCTATGCCGGCCTGCAGGCGCTGATCGACTCCAGCGACGAGGAAACCTGCGTGCTGGTCTGCACCGACCACGAAGAAGTGGGCTCCTGCTCGGCCTGCGGCGCCGACGGCCCCTTCCTCGAGCAGGTGCTGCGCCGCGTGCTGCCGGAAGGCGACGACTTCGTCCGTAGCATCCAGCGCTCGCTACTGGTCTCGGCGGACAATGCCCACGGCGTGCACCCCAACTATGCCGACAAGCACGACGGCAACCATGGCCCCAAGCTCAACGCCGGCCCGGTGATCAAGATCAACAGCAACCAGCGCTACGCCACCAACAGCGAGACGGCCGGCTTCTTCCGCCACCTGTGCCTGGAGAACGAAGTGCCGGTGCAGAGCTTCGTGGTGCGCAGCGACATGGCCTGCGGCTCCACCATCGGCCCCATCACCGCCAGCCAGCTGGGCGTGCGTACCGTCGATATCGGCCTGCCCACCTTCGCCATGCACTCGATCCGCGAACTGGCCGGCAGCCATGACGTCGATCACCTGGTGAAAGTACTGACGGCCTTCTATTCCAGCCCTGAACTCCCTTGAGGTTCTGAGACGCGATGATCGAACATATCCGCAACAGCCTGCAGGAAGCCCAGCGTGCGCTGGAGGCCTTCCTCGCCAACGAACAGACCCTGGGCAATATCCAGAAGGCGGCCGAACTGCTGATCGCCAGCTTCGAGAACAAGGGCAAGGCGTTCTCCTGCGGCAACGGCGGCTCGATGTGCGATGCCATGCACTTCGCCGAGGAGCTGACCGGGCGCTACCGCAACAACCGCCCCGGCATCGCCGCGGTGTCGATCAGCGACCCCAGCCATATCAGCTGCGTGGCCAACGACTTCGGCTACGACTTCATCTTCTCGCGCTACATCGAGTCCCATGGCCGCGAAGGTGACGTGCTGATCGCCATCAGCACCAGCGGCAAGAGCCCCAACGTGGTCAAGGCCGCCGAAGCCGCCAAGGGGCTGGGAGTGAAGGTGATCGCCCTGACCGGCAAGCCCGGCTCGCTGCTGGAGAGCCTGGCCGACGTGTGCATCTGCGCCCCCGGCGGCGACTACGCCGACCGCGTGCAGGAGCTGCACATCAAGACGCTGCACATCCTCATCGAGCTGATCGAGCGCAAGCTGAGCCCGCAGAACTACGCCTGAGCGCAGACGCTAACGGTCGATCACCTGCCCGCGCATCGGCGCCAGGCGCGCCAGCAGGCGGTTCTGCGCCGGCGTCGGCACGCCCTCGGCCTCCATGGCGTCCTGCAGGTGCTCGACCAGGGCGTTGAAGTCGCTGGGGGTCAGGCGCATGCCCTTGTGGCTCTCCTCCATGCTGTCGCCGGTGTAGACGCAGGGGCCGCCGCTCTCGAAGCACAGCTGCTCGATCAGCTTCTCGCGCAGACGCTCGATGTCGATGTCGAGAAAGTGCCGGGCGATGCGCGGATCGCGCGCGGAGCCCAGCAGCATGCCTTCGACGATCCGCACGATACCGGGCTCCTCGCCCAGGGCGCGGTACAGGCCGTCGTCGCGCGGCGCCTGCTGCGCGCAGGCCGCCAGCAGCAGCGGCAGGCAGAGCATGGCCAGGCGCATGTTCAGAAACTCCCCTGCACGGACAGGTAGACACCGTCCTGGTTGTCCAGCGTGGCGATCTCGCCGAGTCGCGCGTAGGCCAGCACCACCGCCAGGTTCTTGTTGGGGAAGTAGCCGACGAACAGATCGGCCCAGTCGCTCTCGCCGGCAAAGCTCAGGTTGTCGGGTTTTTCCCGATACTCGATGCCCACTGCCCAGTGCCGATCCAGCAGCACCGCCACCGAGCCTTCCTTGAGCCAGGAATGGCGGTCGCGACGGTCGCCGCCGAAGCCCAGCAGGCCCAGTTCGTTGGCCCGGCTATAGCGCAGGTTGGCGTTGAGCAGCAGGTTGTAGCCGAAAGCACCGCCGAGAATCAGCCGGCTGGCCGCCAGGTAGCCTTCGCTGTCCTCGCGACGCTGCGCGCCGACCAGGCTGGGCACCAGGAAGTCGCGCTGACGCTTGTGCTGCAGGCCGAGGGAAATCTGCGGCAGGCGGTCGTAGATCAGGTCGCCGGCCAGGCGCAGCTTGAGGCCGAGCACGTCCTGGCTGAGGCTGTTGTCCGGCAGGCGCAGGTCGCGCGCCAGGGTGCCGAGGTCGAAGCGCTGGCGCGCGTAGGACAGCTCGATACGATTGCCGTAAGCCGCCGCCACGCCGGCCACGTCGAGGCGGTAGTCGCCGGTTTCGACACGGGTGGCGAACACGT